>CAKUEV010000176.1 GCA_934646845.1 uncultured Slackia sp. | reverse complement strand
AACCGAGCAAGCAAGGCAAGCCGAGCGATGCGAACAGGCCAAACAAACCAAGCAAGCCGAGCAAGCCGAGCAAATCGGGAAAGTTATCCAAATCGGGCAAACCGACCAAGTTCGCCAAGGCTGCGGCGGCCCGCCGTAACGGCGAGCTTCGCGCGGGCTGCGCTCGAGGAAACGTTGCGCCAGGGGCGTTTTTCTGTCCCATCGACAACAAATGCGGCGGTTGCGAGTGGCTTGCTGTGCCTTATGCCGAACAGCTGAAACGCAAGCAGCACGAAGTCGAGGGCCTTTTCGACGGTTTGCTCGACCCCGAAACGGCGGTGCGGCCTATCCTGGGCATGGACGACCCGCGTTACTATCGCAACAAGGTCGTGTCGCCCTATGTTGGCATATGGGACAAAAAAGCACGTCAAATGCGTGTTTTGTGCGGCATGTACGAACGCGGAACGCATCGCGTGATCGACTCTGACGAATGCCTGCTCGAAAATCGCGAAGCCAAGCGCATCATTCTTACGATTCGCGACCTCATGCGCCGTTTCCGCATTGAACCTTACGACGAAGACGCCGACGAGGGTTTCCTTCGCCATGTGCAGGTGCGCATCGGGCATACGTCGGGCGAAATCATGGTCACGGTGGTCACGCGTGAAGATCAATTCCCTGGCGCGAAGGGCTTCGTGCGCGCTCTGCGCGAGAAGCACCCGTCCATCACGACGGTCGTGCAGAACGTGAACACGCGTCAAACGAATGTAATCCTGGGCGATAAGGAACGCACGCTGTTTGGCCCGGGCTTCATTCTCGATGAGCTGTGCGGGCTGAGCTTCCGCATTTCCTCAAAATCGTTTTACCAGGTCAACTCAACGCAAACGGAAGTGCTGTATCGTCGCGCGATTGAGATGGCGAAGCTTACGGGTACCGAGGTGCTTATGGACGCGTACTGCGGCACGGGCACGATTGGGCTTGTAGCCGCGCGCGGCGTCGATGGCAATCCGGGCGCCGCACGCGTGATTGGCGTTGAGGAGCGCCCCGATGCCGTGGCCGACGCCCGCAACAATGCGCGTCACAACGGCATCAAGCGAGCCGAATTCGTTGCGGCCGACGCGGGCGAATACATGCACCTCATGGCCGACGAGGGGGCGCCGCTCGACGTGCTCATGATGGATCCGCCTCGTGCGGGCTCCACGCCGGAATTCCTCAAGGCTGCGTGCGAGCTTGCGCCCAAGCGCATCGTCTACATTTCGTGCAACCCGCAAACGCAGGCGCGCGACGCGGCGTTTCTCGCCGAGCGCGGTTGGCGCATCGTGGAAATGCAGCCGGTGGACATGTTCTCGCACACGAGCCACGCCGAGAATATTATTTTGCTCGAACGACGATAGATATATATAGGTAAGACGAGATTGGTGCGGCGATTCGCGGGCTGTGCGCTTCAGGAATGAGCCCAAGTGCATCGCGGCGTGCGGATCCATCGAAGGGTGGCACGTCGCGCCTCGTTGCCGCGCGACATTGACATGGTCTTCGTTCGATAGAACGCCGGAAAGGAAAGTTCATGCCCCAGAAAGTTGAAATCATTCTTGCAAGCGGGAGCCCCCGCCGTCGTGAGCTGCTTGAGCGTGAGGGCGTCTCGTTCACGGTGCTGAGCGCCGATGTGGACGAATCTCTCGAACCCGATTTGCTGCGCCAGCCCGAGGAAGCCGCCAAGAAGCTCGCCGAGCGCAAGGCGGGCGCCATAGTGCAGCAGGTGCTTGGCGATCCCGAATACGTGGGTGCCGCGGCAATCATCGGCGCCGACACCGTAGTTACAGCAAACGGAAAGATCTACGGCAAGCCCGTCGACGAAGACGACGCGTGCCGCATTCTGGGCGAGCTTTCCGGTCGTCCCCATCAGGTTATCACGGGCGTTTCGGTGTGGCTCGTGAGCGCGCCGCCCAATAAAGAGGTTTCGCTGGGCTTCCGCACGTTCACTGAAACGAGCCGCGTGACGTTCAAGGAACTCACCGACGAAGTTATCGCCGAATACGTTGCCGGCGGCGAGCCCATGGACAAGGCTGGCGCTTACGGCATTCAGGGCGACGGCCGCGCTCTGGTCGAGAGCATCGATGGCGACTTCGACAATATCGTCGGCCTGCCGGTAAAACGCCTGCTGGATGAATTCTCCGAGATTTTTGAAGCAGCGCAGTAACGAACGTTTTCGAAAATGGGCGCCTGGCCGATTCGTCGGCTGGGCGCTTTTGGATGATGGGGGCCGCCATGGCGCACAAAACCGTATATGATCACGCGCTTGCCACGGTGCGCGCACACGAGATGGCGGGAGCCGACGCCTTCGCGGTGGCCATGGTGAGCGGCGGCTCCGATAGCTGCGCGCTGGCATATGTGGTGGCCGATATGGTGGCCGCCGGCGAGCTGGGCGCGGCGGTTATGCTGCATGTGAACCACAAGTTGCGCGGCGAGGCATCCGAAGGCGACGCCCGATTTGTGGTCAAGCTGGCGGAAACGCTCGGCCTGCCGTTGTTCATGTGCGAAATCGACGTGTCGGCGCTCGTGCAACAAGGTGGCAATATGGAGGCCATCGCGCGCGACGAGCGGTATAAAGCCGCGCGTCAGGCGATTGAAAGCACCTGTTCCCACCTGGGCTTTTCTGAAGAATCAGCGCGCGTGTACACTGCGCATACCGCAGATGACCGCGTGGAGAACTTCTATATGCGCTCGATTGTGGGCACGGGCCCGGGTGGGTTCCGCTCCATGAATTACTGCGTGAACATCGGTGGTATGCGCGTGTGCCACCCGTTGCTCGAGCTGGGGCGCGACGACTTGCGCGCGTTCATCGCGGAGCGCCCGTGTGCCGTGCGAGACGAATCGGGCGAGTTGTGGCGCGAAGATGCCACCAATGCCGATACCGACCACTTCCGCGCGTTCGTGCGCCACGAAATCGTGCCTCGCGCCAAAGGGCGCAACCCACGCTTGCTTGAAACGCTCACACGCACGATGAACCTTATCGCCGAAGAGGACGACATGCTCAGCAGTCAGGCGCGCGAACTGCTCCTTTCCAAGGTGCAGCCGTTGGGCCAGCTTCCGAGCGAGGGCTTCTTGGTTTCGCCTGACATGGCGCAAGTTGAGCGTCCGCTTGCTCGTCGCGTAATCGATCGAGTGCTTTCGCTCGTGCTTGGCCGCGATGCGCGCATCGAAACGGCTTCAATCGAAACCTGTCTCGACGGCTTGGGCAAATCGGGCTTCGTGTCGAACATCCAGGGGAATTTGGCGGTGAGCTACAACAAGAATGGCCTGCGAATTGAGCCTATGGATGCCTTCCGCGCCCGCAGGAAAAAGCTTTAGGCTGAGCAATTCGATGGGCGCAGGCGGCCGACCCGAAATGCAAAACGGCGCCAAGAATGCAAAACGGGGCCAAGGGATGTTGATGCGACTTGAACGGGAAATCCCGCGCCACGAAAATGCCGCATCCTCATCCTTTGGCCCCGTTCAAACAACGGAGCTCTGAACTAGAGGAGCGAAATAATTGCGGGAGCCTCGCACATGGCGAAGAAGCACAGGGCGAAAGCGACGGTTGCGGCCAGATAGGTGTAGGCGGTCTTGTTGGATTCCATGGTTGTTTCCTTTCTTGGAATGACGAGTGATCGAGCTGAGTGCGACGCGCCGGGCGCAAAACGCCACGCGCGCCCGACTCGGGGAATAAAAAAGCAGCGCACGGCGTTTCGAGAACGGAGCGTGCGCTGCCTGAAGAAGTGCATATGGGGGCACAAGAGGGCTAGGGCATGCTCCTGAATCGTCGTCGCGTCTGTCGGATAACGATGGTCATGCGCTCAAGCCTCCTTCAATTTCGATTGAGTGTACGTGCGGCATTGTGTCGTTGCTAACGCGCTTTACTGTGCGATAGCGTGGCGAATATATTGCATGTTCTTGGTATTGCATGCAAGAATTTTTTTGAAAAAACTCGAGTTATGAATTTCTATGCACAACTTGTAGTTGGAAGACTTCCAAGTTCAAGCAGGGTTTCCAGGTTCACGCAAGGCTTCCAAGTTCAGGCAAGACGTATTTTCCGTCATTGCGACCGGCGTCTTGCATGAAAATGCACGAAGTGCGTACCTTGCATCGAGATCAATGGAACGAACCCAATCTGCTGAGTTTGTGAACTGGCGTTTTGAAGTTCGTAAGGTCTGTCTTCTGCGGAAAAATCCTAGAGGGTACGCACTTCGTGCGTTTTCATGCGAAACGCCGCTCGTCGCTATTTATTGCGCGCTTTTTGCCCATGTGCCTCGAGTTCGATTTGTTTGCGTAAGATGAATGAGCTGGGCGCGGTTGGGGC
>CAKUEV010000175.1 GCA_934646845.1 uncultured Slackia sp. | reverse complement strand
GAGGAGCATGCTCTTTTCGGCGCCGGGGATGTTTGCAATCGCCTGTGAGGCCATCGTCGCGCCTTCGGAAACGCCATTGATGATGGCCGCGCCGACCGATTTAAACTCGCTGCCCACGAACGTGGTGAGCGCGACAAGCGCGAGCGTAACGGCTGCGATTGCCAAAATGACGCAAATGGGGCGACGGCTCTTGGCGACAAAGACGTTCGTCGAACGGGGGAACCAACGCGATTCCAAGCTCGCCGCGATGAAGTTGAGCAGGTATGCCATGACGGCGCCGACCGCCAACGGCTGCAATGCCTGGCATACGGTTGAGAAAATCTCGCACACATCGTCGAATCGAACGACGATAAGCGCTGCCGCAGCGATGGCCGCGACAAGGATAAGGACGTATCGAATGCTGTGCTTGTTCATGTGGTCCCGTCGATTGGTGGAAGAGGGCGCCCCGCGCCGCTGTTTGTTTTCCATATCAGTATAAACGCGCGCGGCGGGGAAACCTCGCGATTGCCCACTTGTCGGCCTTTCGTGAAGAGGTCTTCACGCAGTCGCCATGCGCGGTCTGAGTGTCCCTGTTCACGCAGAAGGTGACTGCGGTAAGGCGATTGGCACTTCGTTGCCTTATTCGCCCCTTCTTGCATGGCACACTTGCACGCTGTTGACTCCATTCGTTTGCATAAGGTTATGCATTGCCCCTCCGCATTTCCGCGCGGCGCATGATGCATTCAGCCGCCACGCTCACGGCGATTTCCTCGGGCGTTTCGGCAGCGATATCAAGGCCGATGGGCATGTGCACGGCATCAATCGCCTCTTCTGGTATTCCCGCATTCAGCATGAGATCTCGCCCGGTCGCGATTTTTCGACGCGAACCCATAAGGCCGATATATGCCAAAGGCTGGCGAAGCGCCTGCTCAAGAAGGGCGTAATCGAAACGATGCGCGTGGGTCATGATGATGACGAAGTCGTGTTCGTCCATGGTGAGCGACGCCGCGATGTTTTCGTAATCGCCCAAGATGACGTCATGCGCCTCGGGCACGCGTGAGTGCTGGGCGAATTCGGGGCGGCAATCAAACAACGTGCAGCAGAACCCGACGCGCGAGAGAGCGGAAACGGTTGCGCGGCCCACGTGTCCGCCACCGAAAACGATGGCGCGCACGGGCAGTTCGACGGGTGTGACGAGGCAGCCGTCGATGACGGTTCTGCGTTCAAGACCGGCGATGAGGCCTGCCTGCATGCCGCGCTTCCCCGCCAACGGCGCGCCCTTAGTGTCGAGTAGGGCGACATTGCTTTCGCGCGCCTGGCCGTCTTCGGGGCATTCCACAACGAGATACGAAGGGATGCGCTGGTCAATGCAGCGAAGCATTTCATGCGCGACATCGCGCCAGTGCGTGTCGTTGGAATTCACGGGCGTATAGAGAAGGGTCGCATCTCCCCCGCAGGGCATATTCAGGCCTTTTTTCGATGCAAGTTTCAGCTCCATGTCTTCAGCGAGACAGGTTTTGCCGCCAAGCGTGCTCTGCGCCTTTTTAATGGCATGGGCCTCTATGGCTCCGCCGCCGATGGTGCCGCATGCAAGGCCGCCTGCGTCGACGAGCATGCGCGATCCGGCGTGGCGCGGCGTGGAACCCTTACTTTTCACTACGGTGACCAGCGCCAAATCGCGCTCGTCGCGCGACGCGTTCGCTATATGTTCTGCAATTTCGCGCATGGTCGTTTTCTCCTTACGATTTCAGCAGGTGCCGCTCAAATGAAGCATGGCCTCGAGCACGCCGCCTGCGACTGCCAGGCCTTTGTCCGATACCGTTTCGCAGTGGCTTGGCTCGTCGCGTGGGTCAATATCGCCGCACTTCAAGCCCTCGGTGACGCGCGTTCCGCCGGCAATCAGGCCTCGGAGCGTGCCCGTGAGGGTAGCAATAACGGGGGTGTCGTCCACGTATGCGACGATTTCGCCCGCCTCAACGTGGTCGCGAATCGAAGCGACTTCGCGGAAAGTTCCATCGCTTGGCGCGCGCAGCACGCGTTCGCCTGCGAAGCCGCCTACGAGCCCAGGCACTGCGGTGTTCGGAAGCGCCGAACCCTCGTAATACACGCGACCGAGCGTGTGGCCGCGCATGGTTTCGACCACGGCATGGCAGTCGTCGCCCGCCGTGAAGCCTGGCCCAACGCCAATCACGATGGGCGCCATGTCAATGGCGGTTCCCACGTTGCGCTTGGCTAAAATGGCGTCGACCAGCACGTCAGGCTCAAGCCAAATGCATGAGCATTTCGGGTCGACGAGCACGGGAACGACCCCTTCGAGTGCTCGTCGCAGCGCATCATCGACGCTTTCAGCACGCACGCCAACGACGCCTTCCACCTGGGTTTTCCCTGAACGTACGGCTTCGCTGAAGGCGACCGTGCGGCGAACCGTCAAGGGGTGTTCGACTTCCGTCATAATGACAGAAACACCGCATTTGTGCAGGCGCAACGCAATCGCGCTGGCTATGTCGCCAGCTCCGCGAATTATCGCAAGCATCGAAATTCTTTCCTCCAAAGGCTTCCTGCAACCACGGAGTTTGTGCTGAGCGACGCTATGCGCTCGGCGACTCGCCAGTCGTCGCTGGATTCAACCTTGTTGATCAAAACTATGTCGTGCAGGCTTTCGGCCTGCAGCACGCGCGCCACCATTTCGGGCGTTACGGCATCGGCCGTCGAGGCGCCTGCCAGCTGCGCGAAGCGCTCTGGTCGGTGACAAGCCTGCGAAATAGGCTTTCCTACGCCATCGATTCCCACGACGCAGACCGTTCGCTTCGCGCACTCGGGAATCACGGGCTCGTGTTCCGCATGCGCCTTCAGGGGCAGCATTTTCGCCCCGTCGGCCTCTACGAGCACATAGTCGGCGATTTCCTCCAGGTCAGAAAAGGCCAGGCGCGGCGCATCGAGCTTGCCCGACGGCTCGTGGATGCGCCCTACGCAGATGATGGAATGCGTCGAAAGCGCCGCTCGCACCTTGCCGATTGTGGCGTCGAGCAGGACTGGGCACCAATCGGGCACGAACATTTTGGTGCTTGTGGCCACGATTACGCGTGCGCGCTGTACCTGCTTTTCGCCCGAGGTCTCTTCGGTGGCGGCCCCTTCTGCGGCGAGCTCTTCAGCAAGCGCGCGCAAAAGCGTCGTTTTTCCGCCGCCTCCGATGATGGCCGTGGTTTTCCGCGGTATGTACAAAAGCTCGCTTAGAATGCCTACTCCTCGGGTTTGGCGAGCACGATATGCTCGGGCAGAATGGGCAGCTCGCGATGCCATACGCCCGTCGCGCGGTAAATCGCCTGCGTGATTGCGGGAGCCGGCGTGTTAATGACGATTTCGCCAATCGACTTCGCGCCGAACGGGCCCGTAGGCTCGTAGGAATTCTCGAACTCGACGCGAATGCGACCCGTATCGAGACGGGTGGGCAAACGGTACGTGAACAGGTTCGATTCGCGAATTCGACCCTTGGGCGTGCGCGTTACGTCTTCCATGAGCGTGTGGCCGATGCCCTGCACGATGCCGCCTTCGGCCTGAATGCGCGCAAGCGCCGGGTTGATGGGGATGCCGCAGTCGACGACGCTCGCGTAGTCGAGCACTTCCACCACGCCGGTTTCGCGGTCGAGTTCGATTTCGGCCATGCCCACCATGAACGGCGGCGGCGAAACGGGCGAAGAATGCATTGCGGTGGCTTCAGGCGCCAGGCAATTGCTCACCTGGCTTTTTGTTGCCACATCAACGAGCGACATTTCCTCGCCCGTCGCTTCGCGCACCACGCGCCCGTCTTCAAAGCTCAGCTCGCTCACGTCGCATTCCAGCGCTTCGGCAGCGATGGCGCACAAACGCTCCTTCAGCTGCGTGCACGCCTTCTGCACGGCCATGCCGGTGACGTACGTGGTCGACGATGCATACGAGCCCGAATCGTAGGGCGACGCGTCGGTATCGGCGCCAAATACGGAAACATCGTCAACCGAGCAGTCCATATGCTCGGCAACCATCTGCGCCAAAATGGTGTCGCAGCCCGTGCCCATGTCAGCGGCGCCGATGAGCAGCATGTACGTGCCATCGTCGTTGAGCTTGATGGTGACCGAGCCCACGTCGATGCCCGAAATGCCCGAGCCTTGCATTGACATGCCCACGCCTGCCGCGCGAACTTTGCCGTTGCCCATGTCGCGCACGGGGTATTTCGCTTTCCAGTCGAACATCTCGGCGCAATGCTCTAGGCAGCGGTCGAGCGCGCAGGCGTTGGCGACTTCGCCGAAGTATGCGGGCATTTCCATGCCCTCGCGCACCATATTCTGTTCGCGCAGGTCAACGGG
>CAKUEV010000174.1 GCA_934646845.1 uncultured Slackia sp. | reverse complement strand
GCTTGCTCATGACGTGGCGCGGCGATGCTATCGTCGATATTTCGCGTGAATTCTTGAATTCCAATGGCGCACCGAAGCACCAGGCCGCCCATGTAGTTGCTGCCGAGCCCTATGCTCCGCATTGGGAGGGCGCTACGGTTGCCGAGCGCATGAAGAGCCTCGTGACCGATTTGAACGTGTGCTCGAACAAGGGCTTGGGCGAGCGTTTCGACTCCACCATTGGCGCGGCCACGGTGCTCATGCCGTTCGGCGGCGAGCGCCAGCTCACGCCTGCGCAGGCTATGGTCGCGAAGTTCCCGGTCGATGGCGAAACGAACACCGCGAGCGCCATGGCGTGGGGCTTCAATCCCTTCATCATGGAGAAAGACCAGTTCAAGGGTGCGTATATCTCGGTTGTGGAAAGCGTTGCGCGCCTTGTTGCCGCTGGCTTCACGCGTGATGCCGCATACCTCTCCTTCCAGGAATATTTCGAGCGTTTGCGCGACGTTCCCGAGCGCTGGGGCAAGCCCATGGCGGCTGTGCTCGGTGCCCTGGAAGCGCAGATCGACCTGGGCATTGGCGCCATTGGCGGCAAGGATTCCATGTCGGGCTCTTTTGAGGAAGGCGACACCGAAATCAATGTGCCCCCGACGCTCATCTCGTTCGCGGTTTCTACCGGCAAGGTCGATCGCGTGACTTCTCCCGAGTTCAAGGGCGCTGGCCATAAGGTGGTTCGCATCGTTTCCAACGCGTACGATGCGGCCGGCCTGGTTCCTGCCGTCGATTCGCTCAACGCCACGTTCGCGCTTGTCGAGAAGCTCATTGGCGACGGCTCGGTGCTCGCTGCGGCAACGCCGGGCTACGGCTGCTCCGCCGAGACGCTCTTTAAGATGTGCCTGGGCAACAAGATTGGCGTGGTGCTCAACGATGTGCTTTCCGCCGACGAGCTGTTCAAGCTCGCTTATGGCAGCTTCTTCATCGAGCTTGCCGATGGCGTTGAGATTCCCGCAACCGATGGCGTGCTTATCGAGCATGTGGGCGAAACCAGCGAGGCATATGTCTTCGGCACGCTTGACGAGACGCTCGACATGGTTGAACTGCAGGAGGCTTGGGAGCACGGCATCGAAGGCGTATTCCCGTATCGCAGCGCCGCCGATGACGCCGCCGCGCATGCCAAGGTCGAAAAAGTGAACTTCACTGAGGCCAAGCCGCTTACGTTCGCTGGCTCTGTCGCGCGCCCGCATGTCGTGATTCCCGTGTTTCCGGGCACGAACTGCGAATATGACACCGCGCATGCCTTCGAGCGCGCTGGCGCCGAGGCCGAGGTGTTCGTGATCAACAACCTCACGCCCGCCAAGGTCGCCGAAAGCACGGCAGCGTTGGCCGAGGCTATTCGCCGCAGTCAGATTGTGATGCTGCCGGGCGGCTTTTCGGGCGGCGATGAACCCGATGGATCCGCGAAGTTCATCACGGCGTTCTTCCGCGCGCCGCAGGTGACCGAAGCCGTGCGCGATTTGCTGCAGAATCGCGATGGCCTTATGTTGGGCATTTGCAACGGCTTCCAGGCGCTCGTGAAGCTGGGCTTGGTGCCTTACGGCGACATCGTTGACGCGACGGCTGCCGCGCCGACGCTGACGTTCAATGAAATCGGCCGTCACCAGAGCGGGCTTGTGCGCACGCGCGTCGCCTCGAACCTCTCGCCGTGGCTTTCTCGCTGCGAAGTGGGCGACATTCACACGGTGGCGATTTCTCATGGCGAGGGCCGCTTTGTTGCAAGCGATGAAGTCATTGCCCAGATGAAGGCCGCCGGCCAAATCGCCACGCAGTACGTCGACGCCGCGGGCGAGCCGAGCATGGCGCTCGGTGCAAATCCGAATGGCTCGGTACTCGCTATCGAAGGCATTACGAGCCCCGATGGCCGCATCTTCGGCAAGATGGGTCACTCTGAGCGCAGTGGCGCTGGCTTGTACAAGAATGTGCCGGGCGATAAGTATCAACCGCTCTTCGAGGGCGGCGTGAGCTACTTCGCCTAAACGAAGCGCATTACCCCTTAAAGTGCAATGGGCTTTTCTTTTGAGAACAGCCCATTTTTTCGATTCTGCGTTTTCCTAAATCAGGCGAGGCTTGGTAACGGCAATTCGCGCAAGTGTTGAAATGTTTGCTGGAAGGGGCTCATAGCGCTTTCCATGCATCCAAAGGCTGGTGGCATGGAATCCTTCCAGCTCAGACGGCTCGCATTTTATGAGGTCTACATCACAGGTGAAAAAGCTCGCCTCGTATCCTTCGCGCAGAAGTCCCTTGGCCTCGCCGAGCGCCGCTCCGCCGTTCACTGTATAGGTCTTCAGGGCCTCGAAAGCAGTGAGCGATTGGTCTTCCAGGTAAAACTCTCGCATTCCGCGCATTTGCAAATAGGGATCGACGGTTTGCACTGGTGCGTCGCTTGAACCAAGCATTGGAATGCCTGCCTCGGCGAAGTCTTTCAACGGAATTTGCTGATTGATTTTTTCGGGTGAGAGGAGCCTCTCATATCCGTGCAAGTATCGTTTGTCTATCCATGAGTAGCCAGGCTGGATGGTTATATAAGGTCGAAGAACGTTAATTCGTTCCCTGTCGCTGACCGAAGGAAACTCGCAGTGGTCGATGCGGTGCTTTATGCGCGCCGCACCTGGGGCATCGGGGTTGGTGACGATTGCGTCTTTTTCATTGAGGCGCTCGTAAATGCCGACGAGCTGTTCAATAGCCAACTCGCCAATCGCGTGGGCCGATACCGTGAAGCCTCGTTCGGCGAGGTTTCGAATAGTTTTTTCTAGCTTCTCCGTTTCGAAATAAAGCGAACCTTGCGATCCGTTTATATAAGGCGTTTCGAATGCGGCCGTATGTGACCCGACTGACCCGTCGAGCTCCCATTTCATGCATCCGCCGACGCGCGGTGTGCGCATGGTGGGCAGTACTCGGGAGAGCCTTTCCTCATCCATGTATTGCGGAAACAGGCGGACGTCAAGAGGGAGGCGCTTGGCGTAATGCGCAAAGGCTTCCACTGCACGGTCGCGAGGGCCGTCGTCGGTCCCTTCGAGTGCGCATATCGTTCCGATGCCGTACGAAGCGCATGCGTTGCAGAATTCAGCGGTGCCGCGTGCTATCGCTGTAGGGGTGAGAGACCCTACAGCATGCGCCGTGAGCGTTCCGATGTTCGCATCGTGGTCGGGGCCTCTTAGAATGCCATTGTCTGCTACTTTTCCGAAAAGCCCAACCGCCTTGAGCAGGGAGGTAGAGCAGGAGCTTGAGTGTCCGTCGAAATTGAGAACGAGTATCTCGCGTCCGGCGCCCCAGTCGTCAAGCTCGAAGCACGTGGGAAGGCGGCCTTCATCGAACGTTGCGGCGAAGTAGTTGGCGAATACTGAAAGCGAATCGGGTTTTGTGTTGGCGACATGGTTGCGAATAATGCTCTCGGCTCCCGTTAAAGTATGTGGTTCGACAGAGCCATTTTCGAAATGGCATATCTCGACGGTCATAGCGTTGAAAGCGATCGCTTCCATCATATGCATATGCGAGTCAATGAGTGCAGGAAATGCATGCGCGCCATGTAGATCGACGACTTTGGTATCTTTTGCCGCGAGCTCATCTATGGCAAGTGGGCTTCGCCCACCTGCAGGCGAATCAAGTGCCACGATGCGGCCGTCCTCGACGACGATGGTGCCACAGAGGTCGTTCTCGTCTTCCATAGTATGGAAGATGGCGTTGGTGAATACCGTTTTCATTCGATCCTCCTAAATGCTCACGGCGCTTCCGACGGCCGCAATGATAAATGCTCCAGCAACTAGGATTTGCATGGGCAGACTGCTAAGGGAGGTTGGTAGCAGCGTTTGCCCATTTTCTTTTCGACAAGCACGATAGGCAGGAACGACCAAGATGGCGATCATGACCGAGATGAGTCCGCCGACAATGCGCATAATATCAAGGAAGCTTCCAGCATTTGCGAGTACGAGGAGCAGCGAAGGCAGTGTCGCGATGAGCCAGCAGAGATTTTTATTCCAGTTGGTTTGCTCGCGTACGATATCCGACAATGCTAAAGAGATAGACCAATACGTCGTGAGCATCGCGAGTATAGTGAAAACCGAGCCGAGCACTTGCGCCCATGTGCCGATGCCTTGCGACCAGCCGATTATGGCGAGCTCGGTTATGGAAGCCGATGCAGCTAGCGAGCATCCGACGATGACGACGATGAATGCGAGATTCAGTCCAAGCCCAAGGAGGATGGCATGCCGCACTTTCGTGGGGTCTCCATTAAGTCCTTGTACTGCTTGAGGCACGCTAAAGAAAGCAACGAATGAGAACATCGCCATGCCGAAGAATGCGAGCAGCTCATTAG
>CAKUEV010000173.1 GCA_934646845.1 uncultured Slackia sp. | reverse complement strand
CCCGTTTCAAGGTTATTCGTCTGTGCTGCGAAGAGGACGAGTATCCTGCCCGCATCGGCGTTTCCTACTCCATCTACGGCGTCGCTGGCCTCGTTATCGGCATGATCAACGTTGCTATCGTTGCTGCTATTCCCGATACGACCTTCGCCATGCAGTCGGTCATCATCTTCCTTGGTGTTCTGATTGCCATCCTCGGCGTTCTGTCCTTCATCTTCATCCCCGACTTCAAGGGCGAGATCAACAAGGACTCCAAGCTCTTCAGCCTCGCTGACGCCGCTGAGGCCATCAAGACCCCCGGCGTTCTGTGGGCTTGCCTCGGTTACTTCTGCGTCTACTGCGTGTACCAGGGCGCTACCTACACCACCCCGTACCTGTCTCAGGCCCTGGGTACCGACGCCAACGTCGTGAACGTTGTTGGCCTCATTCGTACCTATGGTATTGGCCTGCTCGCTGGCCCGGTTATCGGCGCCATTGCTGCGAAGGCTAAGTCTTCCAAGACCATCATGGGCTGCTTCGCGCTCGCCATTGTGGTTCTGGGCGTCTTCATCGTTCTGCCGCAGGATCCCGGCATGTCCATCATGGCTTCCTGCCTGGTCGTCGTGTTCGGCTTCGCTACCTACGGCGCTTTCTCCATCGGCTCCTCGCCGCTCTCCGAGCTCGGCATTCCGATGCGAATCTTCGGCACCGCCGCTGGCATCCTTTCCGTTATCGGCTTCCTGCCTGACGTGTTCATTCACACCTGGTACGGCTCGCTGATCGACGCTTCCGGCGTCGCAGCCTTCAACCAGATCTTCGGCTTCGAGATCATGTTCGCCGTCCTCGGCATCATCTTCCTGGTCATGTGCATCCGTGCTACCAAGAAGCACGCTGCCTCTAAGGCCAACTAACTTTCAAGCACTTTAGCGGCCGGCCCGCATAACGCCGACCGGCCCCACAGGTCCCTTACTACCAGCGAATCCGCTGGCCTCGTGGAGAGGCGACGCCAAACGCCTCTCCACTTTCCCAAGTCATCAAGAAAGGATTGAACATGGAAAACAAAGTCGATCCGCAGCTGCTCATGAACGATCAGATGAAAGCCGTCCTCCAGAAGTCGGCCGAGCTTGCAGGCGACGCCTTCGTCACCGACGTGGGATTCGCCGAGATGCGCGAGAACTACGTGCGCGAGCGCCGCTTCTGGAACGAGGGCGGTCCGGTTATGGCCAAGACCGTCGAGCGCACGTTCGAAGGTCCCATGGGCGAATTCGTGGCTCGCTACTATTACCCCGTCGAAGCTGAGAAGCTTCCCGTGATTGAGTTCATTCACGGCGGAGGTTTTGTTGTGGGCAGCCCCGACACCCACGATCGCGTGTGCCGCATTCTCGCCGAGAAAACGGGCGCGGTTGTCGTGAGCGTCGACTACCACCTGTCTCCTGAGTCGAAGTATCCCACCAACATTCAGGAGTGCGTGATAGTCGCCAAGCACCTGCACGAGCATGGTGCCGAAGAGGGCATCGACGGCGACGACCTCTCGTTTGCCGGCGACTCGGGCGGCGCGGTGCTTTCCATGGCGTCGAACCTGTGGCTGCGCGACGAAGAGGGCGACAACTCCTTCGTGAAGAGCCTGCTTCTGTATTACGGCTTCTATGGCCTTGAGGATTCCATGTCGCAGCGCCTGTACGGTTGGGATATCGACGGCATGCGCAAGGAAGACCTTATCTACTACAACGAGTGCTGGCTCAACGACCTTGCCGCCGAAACCAAGGCACCTTATGTGGACATGTTCCATAACGACCTTACGACGAGCATGCCTGTGTGCTACATCGCCGCTGCCGGCCTTGACCCGCTGCGTGACGATTCCGAGCTTTTGCATCGCGTTCTCGACACCAACGGCGTGCGCAACCAGCACGAAGTGTTCGAAGGCGTGCTGCATGCATTCGTTCACTACTCCCGAATGCTCGATGAGGCTGTTGAGTGCATCGAACATTCCGCTGAATTCTGGAAGACCCGCCATCAGGCGTAGCTTCAATAGGGCAGATGCCCACCCCAATCCTGTCATATTCCGGCGAGGCCGGATGTGAGTGCAACCAATAAGGAGGTTCTCAATGGATTTTAATCTGACCGACGAACAAGAGCTCATCGTGGCGTCCTACCGCGACTACATGGAGAGCGAGAACTGGGAGACCTACTTCCACGAGTGCGATGAGAAGCACGAGTACCCGCTGCGCTGGGCCCAGGGCCTTTGCGAAATGGGCTTCGACCGCATCATGCTCGATGAGGAGCACGGCGGCCTCGGCCTCGAGCAGCCCATCACCACTCTGATGGCTATCTACGAGGTTCTCGGCCAGTACGGTGCCCCGACCTACGTTCTGTACTTGCTCACCGGTTACAACACCATCGTCCGCGAGGGCACTCAGGAGCAGATCGATGCTTGCCTGAAGTACCTGGGCACGGGCGAGCAGGTTGTGAACTCCGCTTGCACCGAGCCGGGCGCCGGCTCTGACGTTTCCGGCCTCGTGACCACCTACAAGCGCGAGAACGGCAAGATCTACCTCAACGGCACCAAGACCTTCATCACCTCTTCCAAGGGTGTTAAGTACCTCATCATCATGTGCCGCGACGCTGACAACCCGGACGTCATCTCCGAGTTCTTCGTCGACATGTCCAAGCCGGGCATCTCGCTGTCCCCGCTCACCAAGCTGGGCCTGCGTATGGACTCCTGCTGCGAGGTCTACCTCGACAACGTCGAGATGGAGGAGAAGGACTTCTTCGGCAAAGAGGGCAACGGCTTCAACCGCGGCGTCGCTGACTTCAACTTCGAGCGCTGGCTCGTTGCTGCGTGCGACTACGGCACGGCTATCTCTGCTTTCGAGGACGCTGCCAAGCATGCTTGGGCTCGCGTTGCCTTCGGCAAGCCGGTCGCTCGCTTCCAGCTGAACTCCCTGAAGTTCTGCCACATGGCCATCAAGCTCGACTCCATGCGCAACATGCTCTACGAAGCTGCTTGGAACGCTGACACCAACCTTGGCGGCGACGTCGACGCTGGCCAGGCTGCAATGTGCAAGTACTTCTGCGCCAACGCTTCCTTCGAGGTCGTTGACGACGCTATGCAGGTCATGGGCGGTATCGCCGTTGCTTCCGAGCACCGCATCAACCGCATCTGGCGCGACCTGCGTGTCGACCGCGTCTCCGGCGGCACCGACGAGATGATGATTCTCACCGCTTCCAAGAACGCTATTAAGGCGTATCGCCAGTAATTCGCATCGTATGGCCCCGTCGTGGGCGGGGCAACGAAGCGTTTACTAATAACGTGAGGCGCATGCCGCCTCGCATTTGGGGAAATCTCAATGGGTGCGCCGTGTGAGGGCGCGGCGTACCCTGAGAAACGAGAAAGGACCAGCAATATGGCTGCCATTCCTACCGAAAAACCGAGCTTTGGTGTTCTCGACGACGTCAAAATCGTCTTCGCTGCAATGGAGGAAGCTATTCCTCGCGCTTGCAACATCATGGCTGACTGGGGTGCCGATGTTACGTGGCTCGAGAACACGGGCTACGGCGACACCGTTCGCGATGCTAAGAACGCTGCTCAGGCCGAGCGTCGTAACTGCCGCTCCGTCGCTCTGAACCAGTTCACCCCCGAGGGTAAAGAAGTTCTGTTGAAGATGCTCAAGGACACCGACATCTTCTTCGAGTCCTCCAAGGGCGGCACGTGGGATCGCAAGGGCTTCACCGATGAGGATATGTGGGCCGTTAACCCCAAGCTCATCATCGTCCACTGCTCCGGCTACGGTAAATTCGGCGACCCCGACCGCGTCAAGCGTCCTGCCTACGACGGCACCGTTGGCCCCTACGCTGGCCTTACCTGCCAGAACGGCACCGCTGAGCAGCCGATGATTTCCATGCCGTACTCCGGTGACTACATCAACTCCTACCTGCTCATTGCTGCCTCCCTGGCTGCTCTGCGCAAGGCTGACCGCACCGGCAAGGGCGAGAGCATTGACTGGGCTATGTACGAGGGCATCATGTACATGAGCCAGTACTACCTGGTCGACTTCCTCAACGAGGGCATCAAGTGGCCTCGCGCTGGCGCTCGCAACGTCAACCTCTGCGGTATTGGCGTTTACAAGTGCAAGGACGGCTTCATCGCTTTGAACCTGTTCGGCATCCGCCAGAACAAGTGGATCATCGAAGAGCTCGGCCTGGGCGAGCACTGGGGCACCCCCGAGCTGCCCGAGGACACCGCTTCCCTGTGGCTGTCCATGCCTATCGCCGAAGAGTTCGAGAAGCGCCTTGAGGCTTGGCTGCTCGAGCATGACAAGCTGGAGCTCGAAGCTATTTTGGCTGACCATGCTATCGCCGCTCAGAGCGTCTACGAATTCGAATACATGGTTGCCG
>CAKUEV010000172.1 GCA_934646845.1 uncultured Slackia sp. | reverse complement strand
GCAGGTACTGGGCATCCTTGAGGTAATCCTCGTCGACACCATTGCTGCAGAATTCGTTGTAGCGTTCGATGTTTGCGGTGAAGTTCTGGGTGTCGATCCCCATGGCTTCGGCAAGGGCCTCCACCGTGTCGGCTTTAAACGCGTTGCCCGCGCCCGCTGCTACACATTCGTCAACCTGAGCGACCAGGCCTTCAATGTTCGACCCTGGCTTGTACATGCGCCAGCCCGCCATGATGCCTTCACCGGATTCGAATCTATCGAGGGTTGCTTGATCGAAAACAGACCAGCATCTTTTCTGGGTGAGAACCGCATTGACAAACAGCGCTTTATGGCTGTGGATGAAAAGGCTTTCGTCCATGCAGCGATTCCCTTTCTGGTTCAGGAAGAGAAGGGGCTGATTGCAGCAACCGACCGTAATGGGATCGGCGGCAACATATCCTTCCACATGCACTGCCGGAAGCATAGCGGTCATATAGGTGCCCGCACCTACGTCTTCCGCCATGATGACGCCGTCGCCGGTTCCCGTGGCAACGGCATTGGCATGCGTCATATCCCAGGTTGTGAGCTGCTCGATGAGCTTGTTGTTTGCTGCGTAACCGCCGCACCCCGCGATTACGGCCTTCGAAGTGACTTCGATGTAGTCTCCGTTTTCGTCACGAGCATATAGGCCGACTACCTTCCCGCTATCGGTTTTCAGGCAAACGGCCGGCGTGGTGAAGCGGAATTCGACTCCTAGGTCCTTAGCGCGGTTCTCGAGGAACTCAACCAAGGTGGCGCCGGACTGGCTGATGTTTTCGTCATCATGGCCGCCCCAGAAATGGAAGCATTTGAATGTGTTGATGGATGATTTGTACACATCGACGCGATCGAATTGGTATCCGCCTTCTTCGAGCCAGTCGGCCGTTTTGCCCGATTCTTTGATGAAGGTTGTCCACAGTACCGCGTCAGAACGATAGTTGGTGTAGATGTTTTCTTCCTCGACATATTCCCCGACGGAGGCCAGTTCTACGCCGCTGCGCTCTTGAAGCTTGCTTCCCCATCCGAACATGCCCTCGGTGCCGGCCGTGCTTCCGCCGGCTACGGACCCTTTTTCGAAAACGATAACGCTGGCACCCAGCTCGGCGGCTCTGACTGCTGCGGTCATGCCGCTGCCTCCTGCGCCAATGATTGCGATGTCGCATTCTATCTGCTGTGTGGTTTTTTGCGATACATCGGACTCGAACTCCACGATGGAGATCTTGCGGGCTTCGGGGTATTTCACATCTTCGGCGCTCGATGCGGCTCCGCCTTCGGCGGAAGATGGACTCGGGGATGCAGAAGAGCATCCGGATACAAGAGCAACTCCGGCCAAACTCGCTGCCGCTCCCGCCGCTGCCGAACCCTTAATAAAATCCCTCCGGCTCAGTTCCATTGTTCCTCCTCCTCTATGTGGACCTGATTGTCCAATCGAAGACGAGGTTAACGAATGCCGGGTTGCCCGGTAACACACGCAGGGGGTGGTTATATTACGCCACACGTTTTATGTGGGGGTTTCATCGGGCATTTTGCCGATGCACTGGGCTTATCGAGGTTTGCCGGTGCGCAGATCGCTGCGGCTCCTTTCGATTACGAGTCTCATCAGCTCCTCGCGGGAATGGGTATCGAGCTTTTGGTATATATGTGAGGCATGGGTTTTTACCGCGTTGACGCTGACTCCGAATTCTTCTGCGATGGCTTGGAGGCTTTTGGATCGAGCCATTTCGCACAGCACTCGTTTTTCTTGCGGCGTAAGTGCGTTCTCGGCTGCAATAAGCTCGCAATACTTGTCGAGGCATGCCTCGAGGTCGCTTTTTTCTGCGGAATCGTCAGCTGGGGGGAATTTCGGCAACAGTTGGCGTTTCGTTGGTGCTGCCCATTATGGAGAAGCCGGCGAGGAGCAGAGCATAGGCGACGAACAAGGGAAACATCTGAGCAAATCCTGCGGGTAGGAGGACGGTTGCTTGCGATAGATTGCTGCCGATTGCCAGGCCTACTCCGTAAATACCGAACCCGAAGGCGAACGTTCTTGTGACCGATCCGGGAACGAGGGCGGCATCGCTGACCGTCGTTTGCCAGAAAATAATAATGTACAAGAACATTCCGGCTGAAACGAATGGCAGAGCGAAGTCGAGCGCGCCGAGTATATCCAGAAAGATCGACGCGGTGATGCATGCTACGGTTACGAACCGCAGCTGAACTTTCTTGAATGCGATTGTCGATACGATGCCGACGAGGACGATTACCAGCGTCAGTGCGATGATCGAGGAGTTGTCGAACGGCATAAGAGATCCTCGTTCGACGGACCCCCTGATGTAGTTGATGGACATGCCGAAAATGAAGAAGGCAAGAAGCTTGTTTCGAGGAGTGGCGATTTCGCGATCTCCCGAGTGCTTTTCTTCGAACGTGTCGGAGATTTTTCGGATGCGCTGTTCCGAGGCGATGCTTGCGAGGAAAGGGATGAGGCATACGATTATTCCTGCAACTGCCGATGCCAGATTGTCGATCAAAAGATACAGCAGCAGGCTGAGCACCGTTCCTGCGAAGACGATGAGGCGCCGATCGCTTTTCGACGGGAAAGAGGCTAGCGCGTGCGCGAGCTGAATGGCGTAGAGAACCGAGCCGGCGGATCTTGCGAAATGCAGCAAACTCCAATCGAGAGAAGACGGATCCGCGAAAGGCCAGGAGGTTGTGAATGCAATTTGGATGGCGGTCGTTATCGACATGATTGCTACGGAGAGCACCCTTATCGGAGTTCGCGAGATCGATTGCGTCAAGAAGCGGGAAAGCAACGCAGCCGCAAGGTAGAGCGTTGCTGTGGCGAGCCCGCCGGTGAGCCATACCGAATGCTGGGCTTCCGATGATTGTCTGAGGACGGGAAGATAGAGCAGGCATGTCTGCCATGTCCAAAACAGGGAAAAGGAGGCAATTGCGAAGAGGATGTTTCGGGAATGGCCGGCGAAACCTCGCCCCCCCCTGTTTTCAGTACACGTTCAAACACGCTGTGATCCACCGAAATCCTCTCATGCGCAACGGGTGAGATTGCGTAAAAGCAATCATATTTCACGAATTGTGGATGACGCGCCGAATGATGGCACCAGCCAACATTACGTCATGCCGATACGGCGGTCAAGTTGTTTGCGCGGAAGGCGCAAGGAGGATGGGAGGCAGAAATGCTCGAAAAGATTTCACGTCGTTCTTTTCTGGTGGGGGGAACCGCTCTTACTATGGGTGCTGCTTTGGGTGTGGTGGGCTGCGCCCCTGCGGGAACGAACGAAGAGGCGAAAGCTTCCAGCGCCGCGATTGACGGAGGCGGTGCTGAAACCAAGGGAATGCAGACGTTGAACGCAGGCGCGGAACTGAACTTCTTCGAGCCTGTTCCGGGAACCGTTGCATTCGTTAGCGAGAAGATCAAAGACGAGGACGTCGCATCGACGGAGGACTGCGATGTGGTTGTGTGCGGTCTCGGTTTAGCGGGAATCGCAACCATGCTCGCCGCTACGAGCTTCGGTTTGAAGGTTATCGCCCTTGAGAAAACGGGATCGTACAACGTTCGCGGTACGGGCATCGGCGCTCCGGATTGCCGTCTGTTCAAAGAGGCCGGGGTGTCGTGGGATGAGGAAGAGATACTCAACGACATGACGAAAGCCTCGTCTTATCGCTGTAACGCCGACATCTGGAAGAGCTGGTTCGCGAATAACGGTGAAGCGGTCGATTGGCTGCTCGACCAAGTCGGAGATAAGCTGACTCCGTATCTGGGCCTTGGTCCGAACGGCGAGACTACCTCGGAGTTTGCGGGCGTGGTGACATATCGCGAAGACGTTCGCTTCGAGGAGGGAATGGACGGTTTTGCAGAGGTTGCCATCGAGGTTGCCAATAGTAAGAACGTCGACATTCGCTACAACACCCCCGCTTGTCAGATCGTTCAGGGTGACAGCGGCAAAGTCGTCGGTGTGATCGCTCGCGACGAGCAGGGGTCATATGTAAAAATCAATGCATCCAAAGGTGTCGTTCTCTGCACGGGAGGCTACGAAAACAATTGGGATATGATGTGCGAGAACATGCGCCGAGAGGACCTATGCGTAGCGGCTTGGAGGCTTCCCAATACGGAGAATACAGGCGATGGGCACATGATGGGAATGTCCGTCGGTGGGCTGATGGATCCGTATCCCCACATCATGATGCGCGATCCGGGTGCTTCTGTGGCGAGCAATGCAGGAAACAAGGGCCTCACTTTGCCTTTTCCGCGAGTCAACGAATCAGGTTTGCGTTACGTCAACGAGAGTATCGCGCCCCACTTCCTTGCGAATTCCATTCAGCATCAGACGGGCGGACATGACTTTATGGTGCTCGCTGGTCCTGACCTGGAAAC
>CAKUEV010000171.1 GCA_934646845.1 uncultured Slackia sp. | reverse complement strand
CGTATGCCTTGTTTCGGCTCGCCCTCATGTACTCCTGCATCTCGATCACCGTCATCCACTCGTCGCGGCCCCGGTTGCCCTCGGGTGTCGCGCATTTCGTCGCGTGCGCCATGGTTCCTCCAATCTTCCCGTGCGGCACCGTGCGGGCACGCCGCGCGGCGCAGCGTCCCTTTTCGTCTGCGCGACGATTGAACCGCCTGACGGCGTGTTGCGAGCCCGACGGGAACGGAGACGGCTCGAGGTGGGTCGAGCTGGTCGGGCCTCCACGAAACGCCTATGGGCCGCGTGTCTTAGCTCGCAGCTAAGTCCCTGAAAAGTAAAAGGCGCCCATGCGGGCGCCTGCCTAGGAGCGAGGTTTGTTCGGTTGTGGTCGGAGTGCTTTTCTTCCGCGGTGCTGTCGTCCGGGGTCCGGCATCTGTCGTTCGCCTCTTCTGTCGTGTTTGCTGTTGCGTGTTCTGCGAGCGACCTTGCGCGGGCCTGACGGCCCGTTGCCCCAGGTGCACCCGGGTAAATGGTACCCATCCGTTGAGGCATGGCCTGTTGCGGTTGGCAATTCGGATGCGAGTCGTCAGACAAACGGCTCTGCTCTAACCGAAATTCGTTTCAGACGTTTAATGAGTTCAGCCGTGGTGTGCCCATGCTCTTTCGCAAGTCCCGGCTATGCGTTTACGCAAAACCAAGATCGAGCCGAGATAGCCGATATAATAAGGGAATGCCTCAACGTGCCTGAGTAACAAATAAATGGGTTGGCACGCTATGAACGGAAAAAGAGGAAATGAGGGCGGCATCAAAGACAGAAAGAAAATCGAGCAAGACGCTGTCAATGCGGTCAATCTCTGCTTTAGAGGGGTCAATCGCGTCTCTGCCGATATTCTCACGAACGATAAGACTCCGTGCGTCGATGGTTCCATCAGCCTCTATTCGAGCGAGGCGATGTCGAATATAACGCTCGTCGACAGCATAGACGTTCAAGTGAAGGGCACTGAAGCCAAGAGAAAGGCCGATGAGCCGAAAAGAAGCGTGAGCATTGTTGATCTCGAATACTATCAAGCTCATGGCGGGGTGCTCTATTTCGTTGTGTTCGAGAACAACGAACGCGATGAAGTGTTTTACCGCCTGCTGCTTCCGTTTGACATAAAGCGAATACTTCGCGACCACTCCGGCCAGAAGAGCGTCATGCTACGATTCAAAGCCTTTCCCGACGACCGCGATGAAATAACGAGACTCATCACGAAAGCGATTCGCGAAAAGGCGGCGCAGTGGCAAAGTGCCGCACTGGCTTATTGCTCAGTGGATGATTACGAGGCGGGCGGATTCAGCTTTCCCGAGTGCGTGCTCACTCTAGACGTGACCCCGAATGAGAGCCTCGCCTCTCTCGGCCCGTACAAAAGCGGTGTCTACATCTACGGAAAGGACGAGCGCGGCCTTCGCTTTCCGGTTGACAAGATAGAAGACCTTACTGCCGTTGCGATTGGCGGAAAATGCGTCGTTTCCGCAGGAGAAATCTCATTTGAGACGTTATTTTTCGAAGGCGAGGACGAGATAGATGGGTCATTTTACAAGTTTGATGACTTCAAGATAGAGGCGAACAGCAACACTCTTCGCTTGAATGAAAAAGGGCCTTTGTCCATTAGGCTGAGAGACCTGAAACTGTTGCGGGAGTTGAGGAATGGCGCTTCTCTGTTGGTGGATGGACGTCAGTTCCTGCATGGCTTCAGCCCCGATGAGCGGACAGGCAGCAAGAGCCTCGATTCTAAAATTGAGGCTCTTGACTGCATAGATGCTGTCATGAAGTGCCTCAAAGTTAAGGTCGACCTTGACGTCGAAGCGCTTACGGACCAGAACCTTCGTGATTTGCACACTGCTCACAGGGCCCTTATCGGCGGAGAGCTGCTTCACCGCTCAAACAAGTCCGCCGGGATGTGCTTGATAAAGCTGCCCGGGTTTAGCCTCAAGTTTCTGCTCTACGACAAAGGCAATGACGACTTCCTGCTGATGGACGCTCTTGATGTGGACCCTTCGATAGTGACGCCCGTCCTTACCGACGACGAAGGCGTTCCCGTCGTCCCCGTGCCGCCCCTTCTGATCCAGACGGAGCAAGAGCTGCTCGAGCTCGGCAACATAGATTCGGAAACGTTTGAAGAGACATGCGAGTCCTTTCCCATCAGTGGAGACAACTCGTATTACGTCAACAATAGAATGCTTGATTTAATCGCCGCCGCCGATAACAAGGCGGTTTGCGCCAACGAGCTATTAAAATGCGCTGCGATTCTGGTTGAGCGTTTGGAGCCATTCACCGATCCTGAGATAACGACGATCAATCGTCTCCAAATCAAGAAGAGAGTCGGCTGCCTCACCTCCGATGACGAGATGAGTCTCGCCTCGCTTGTTGCCACCGGCAATAGCCTTGAAGCGAAGGCGTGCGCTGCGATACTGCGCAATGACGAGACACAAGCCAACGTGCTAATAGGAATGCTTCCGCCAGAAAGGGCAAACGAGCTTCGCGGCTGGCCCGTGTATCATCTCCTGGAGAAGGCCGAAGTGGACTAGCTCGATTCGATCTGATCTGTATCGGCCCTGGCTCATGGTTAGAACGTCAGCCGAAGCCCGAATCTTCTTTACAAGAAGCGCGCTAGGACCGCTCAAAAGCCCAAACTCATTATTGAATTGCGAACAAAGGGAGGTGTCGGCAGATGTCGCTCGGCTATGTAGGGCATGCCCGGCTCGAAGCCGAGGACGCCGAAATCGCCATCTACTCCTATACGGGCGAAAACTGGAACGTCCAGGACGATGCGATGCGCAAGAGGCTCGAAAGTACTATCGGGCAGTTCACGATCGACAAGTCCTGCCTTATCGAGCCGGAGTTGCGCAGCAAGGTCAGGAAAATGCCCAACGGCAAAAAGAAGTTCGTTGAAAAGAGAATCGTTAGGCATCCCGACATATCGGAACTGATTAGCGACGGAAGCATCGTAATTGACGAGCTGTGCGGCGTCGACGCCGAGACATCGGGCTACCGTCCCCGCATTTACATGCGGCTGCTGCGTCTCATTTTCGAGAGCTACCAGCTAAACGGGCGACTTCCCGAAAAGGAAGGAGTCATCCTCTAATCACACCTGTACCCCAAATCGCGAACTCGGTTCGACTCATGGACAAGCCACCTGAGACTACTCACTTTTCCCGCCGAAGGCGAAGACCTGCGACCTGGTGTTTTGCGAATGTCGTCCAAGCCACCCGCGTTAATTCACTTACGATTGCGGCTGGTGGCTTGCACGGTAAAGGTCGGTTGAGTTTCAAAACGGACGCTTTCGGCGCAATCGAGCATCCAAAGGCGGTCCGCCATGCCCTTTGGGACAAAAACAAAAACTCAAAGCCCTGAGTTTGAAAAAAGGGGGGTGCGGACAAATAGTTGGACCGTTTGGTCCAGTCAGGAGTCCATATGTACAGCCAAGATTCAAAGGACAAAGCCCTCGGCATGCTGAGGCTCACCGGCGACGTCGAGAAGACCGCCAGGATGTCCGGCATCCCCGGAAGAACCCTGCGCCGCTGGGCGGCAGCCGCGGCCAAGCCGCGGAAGAGGTCCCGCGGGGCCAAGTTCGAGCCCTACGGCGACGAGGTCCGGGGCAAGGCGATGGAGATGGCGCGAGGCGGCGCGTCTTGCAGGGAAATCGCGGAAGCGCTCGGCATCGGGAGCCCCGATGTTGTACGCTATTGGCTGAAAGGCGGCGGAACGAAGGAGGCGCGGATGAGCGGTCGCTCGAGAAGGCCCGAAGGCGACGAGCCGGCGTACGCCGGCTTCGAGGGCAGCCCCGAGGAGAGGATCCGGCAGCTCGAGCTGGAGAACGACATCCTGAGGGGAGCCATCGATCTTTTAAAAGCAGGGAGCCTCGACGCGATGAGCAACATGGAGAAGGCCATGCTGATCGACGAGTTGAGGCTGGAGACCGACCGCCCCTTAAGAGAGCTCACCGGTTCCTTGAGGATCTCGAAGAGCTCCTATGAGTACTGCCGCGCGAAGCTGCGCGCGAAGGACAGGCACGCCCGGCTCAGGGCCGACATCAGGAGGATATTCGACGGCGCCGGCGGCAGGCGCGGCTACCGGTACGTGCACAACGAGCTGCGGGAGGAGGGCGCCGTCGTCAGCGAGAAGGTCGTTCGCAGGCTGATGGCCGAGGAGGGCTGCCGGGTCGCCTACCTGAAGAGGAGGCGGCGGTACAGCTCCTACAGGGGCGAGATATCGGACGCGCCCCCCAACCTGGCGGATCGCAGATTCCGCGCGGACGCGCCGAACGAGCTGTGGCTCACCGACATCACCGAGTTCAAGCTGCCGAGCGGGGAGATGTTAGCGCTACCGTAAAATCAACCATTTCCGCCAACGCGGATTGACCATTCGCACCACTGTATACCCGCCAAT
>CAKUEV010000170.1 GCA_934646845.1 uncultured Slackia sp. | reverse complement strand
GCCGCGCGCATCGGCCCCAACGATTTGACCTGCGGAAAGAACGGTCGTTTCGGCGGAATTGGCCGATGGCGCCGCTGGCGCCGGTCGGCCTCCTGGACTCGATGGAGTGCTGCCCGTCGGCCTCTGAGCGGGGTTGCGCCAAGACCGTCGGTGTTCGCTTCTGCTCTTCATTTCAAAATGAAACACCGTCAAGCGGGCGCATAGTGAGCGAAGCGATCGGTAGCCCGCTGTGGTCCTGGTGCAACCCCGCTCCGAGGCCGACGGGACGACGGTAGTGAGCCGGATTCGCAGAGCGCCTTGGTGCCCCGCGAACCCGGCCCGGCCGTGTGGTCGACTCGTTAGCCGCGCTTGATCTTCGCGGCGATGCGGTCGGCGACGGACATGTTTTCGCGGCGGTCGCCGCCCCAGAACGAAATCGACACCATGCCAGGTCCAACGTGGCTGCCAATGGTGGCGCCAATGTTGTGTTGCACCACGGTGATGCTCTCGTCTTGTTTGGCCAAAAGGTCTCGCAGCGCTTCGGCGTCTTTCGGGCAGTCGGCGTTGCCGATAAGCACGACGGGCGAACCGCCTTGGGTATCGTGCTCCTTCGCGAAGAATTCGGCCATTTGCTTCAGGCCCTTCTTGCGTCCGCGCGCGGCGCCCGTGAGCGCCAGATGCCCCGAAGTATCGAAGGTGAGCAGGGGTTTCACGTTGAGCGCCGAGCCAGCTGCGGCAACCGATGCGGGAATGCGTCCGCCGCGGTGCAGCGCATCAAGGTCGTCGACCATGAAGGCGGTTTGCACGAAGAAGCGCGCCTGCTCGGCCCATTCGACCAGCTCTTCTGCAGAAAGCCCCGAATCGCGCTGGCGCAACGCCTCAAGAACGAGCAGGCCTTCGGGCGTAGAGCCGATCATGAGGTCGACCAAATACAGCGGGGCGTCGGGGAATTCCCCTTTCACCTGGGCAAGCAGCGCCGCCGCAGTGGAATAGTTCGACGAAAGGGCGCTCGAGAAGCATAGGTACACCGTGGGAATGCCGCTTTCGGCAGCGCGGCGCCACGCCGCTTCGGTTGCCGCCGGCGAAGCCTGCGAGGTGCTCGGCGTTTCGCCATTGCGAATCTTCTCGTAGAACTCGTGCGGCGTGATGGATTGGTAGAAATCGTCCTCGTGGTCGCCATCGCTCATGACGTAGTTGAAGTTCAGCGTATCGACGCCTTCGATTTGCAGCATGCTCAGCGGCAAATCGCAGCATGAATCGATAATCAAATTGCATTGCGCGGCCATGGGATCCCTTTCTCTCGCACATGTACGCAAAAGTCTACCACGGTTGACGCAGAGCGCTGCTAGATATTCCAGCGGGCTTCGAATCGCTGAAGGAGGAATGCATAGAATTCATCGGCTTGCGTGTTCGGGCTGCCGTGGCGCGCTCGCGCGACTTCGATGGTGCGCACGAATCCCGGTTCAAGAATGGGGGCGAGGCGTGCGCCGGCGCCAAGCTTGCCCCAGCTGTGTTCGGGCCAAAAGCCAACGCCAAGGCCGAGGCCGATCATCTTGCGCACGACCGACGGGTTGTCGCTTTCGAAGGCGACGGTAGGGCGAAATCCCAGTTTGGCGCATTGCGATAGGCAAAGGTTGCTGATGTTACGCGAGCCCGCGAGCATGATGAAGCCGCTGTTTTGTACTTGGGTAAGCGAAATCGCCTCACCGCGTTCGTTGGCCAGCGCGTCGGTCGTTGTCGCGTCGCGTCCCTCGCCCGCAGTTCCCTCGCTCCTTCTTGAATGGTCGCGAAACCCTGAGCCGGGCTCTTTGATTTCGCATGACGTATGCCCCTCGATTTCGTTACGGTCGTTCGTCGCGGGAACGGCGAGCATGATGCGTTCCTTGAACAGGTGCGCGCCCTTCGCTTCGGGCGTTTTCCCCATTTGCATGCGCACCTCGATGTCGCATGGCTCGATTTTGCTGCCGGTTTCGCTGTTCACAATCTGAAACTTCGCCGCGGGGTGTTGAGCGCGCCATTCCGCGACGGCATCGATGACGATGTTCGAGGCCGAAACAACGTTGATGCGCACGATTGAGCTGCGCTCTTCGTCGAAGCGGACAAGCTCGCTGGTTGCCGAGTCAATCTCTGCCACCGCTTCCGCGATGCGTTTGCTGTAGAAGCGCCCTGCTTCGGTAAGGCGAATGCCGCGGCCTTCGGGCTCAAAAAGTTGCACGCCCAGTTCGCGCTCGAGCCGACTAATCGCCTGGGTGAGCGAGGGCTGCGATACGCGAAGCTTCTGGGCGCTGCGCGTGACATGCTCGCTTTTCGCCACTTCCAGAAAATATCTCAGCTGCAAAAGCTCCATGGCGTCTCCCTCGTTTTTCTTAAATCATAACGTTAAAGTGATGATAGATACGCAATTCATATATTAGACGTTATGATGCGCGCACACTATTCTCAAAGGGTTTGAAATCCGAGAAATCGAGGGTGCAATGGCGGAATTTCTTGAAGCAGTCATGCTGGTATGCTTCGGCTTGTCGTGGCCGATGAATGCGTATAAGGCGGCGAAGGCGCGCACGGCTGCGGGCACAAGTTGGCAGTTCATTTTGCTTATCACGATGGGCTACGTTGCCGGCATTGCGGCGAAGTTCGTATCGGGCCAAATCAACTGGGTGTTGGCGGTCTATTTCCTGAACATGATTGCCATTGGGGCGAACTGGATCGTGTACTTCCGCAACGTGAAGCTCGATGCCGTTGCGGCGGGCCGCTATCAGGAAAAACACGATGCCCGCCGCGAGGCTCTGCGCGCAGAAAGCGTCGATGAACTGCTCAAAGATGGCGGCAAAGACCCGAAAACCGCGAAGTACGGCGCCTCGATGGAAGGCGTCGAAGCCGAAGAGGCCAAGAAATACCAGAAGCGATAGGGCCGAATGGTGCGGCGCTCGCGCGACCGCGGCCCAGCGCCGCCTGTGCGTGGGCGCTAAGCTTGCGTAAGTTCGCAGCCCATGCGGCCGCGATGCGCGAAATACTCAGCCTGCTTTTCCGAGCGGGTTCGGCGCCCCTATACAACGAAGGCTCGCCTACTGCAGGCGAGCCTTCGTGTTTTTTACGCTAAAGGGTGCGTTGCCCAAGAGTCGTTATTTCGTTTGATATTCGCGCATGAGCTCGGCGAATGCGGGCATCGAATTCACGATGGTCTCGTAGGCGACGCAGTAGCTTACGCGCAGCCAGCCCTCAACGCCGAAGCTGTTGCTGGGAACGAGCAGCAGCTCATGCGCCTTTGCGGCGTCGGCGAACGCCTGGGCGTCGGGTTCGAGCGCGCGAACCCACAGATAGAATGCGCCTTGGGGCGCTACGCACTCGTAGCCGAGTTTCGTAAGGCCGCCATACAGGGCTTCGCGGTTCTTCGCGTAGGCCTCGACATCGCTCGGCTCGTCGACGCAGCGCTCGATGACGTACTGCAGAAGCGACGGCGCGCACACAAAGCCCAGCGCGCGGCCCGCGCCGCACACTGCGTTGAAGGTACGCTCCCAGTCGGGCATGGTGTTGGGAACCAGAATGTAGCCAATGCGCTCGCCCGGCAGGCTGAGCGACTTGGAGTATGAGTGGCATACGAGCGTGTTCTCGTAGATAGGCGGAACGAACGGCACGCGCACGTTGCCGTAGACGATTTCGCGATACGGCTCATCGGCGATGATGTAAATGGTGGTGTCGAATTCGTCCTGCTTGCGGCGCAGCGCATTGGCGAGCTCGATCAGGTCGCATTCGGGATACACCGAGCCAACCGGGTTGTTGGGCGAATTAATCACGATGGCCTTGGTTTTCGGCGTAATGGCGTCTTCGATGGCCTCGATGTTCATTTGGAAATCGTCGCGGCGAGCGGGCACCTCGATGCAATTGCAGCCTGCGTTTTCAATCCAGACCTTATATTCGGGGAAATAGGGCGAAATTACGATGAACTCGTCGCCCGGGTTTCCAACGGCGTTGAAGCAGATGGAAAGCGATGCAGCGGCGCCGCAGGTCATGTAGATGTTCGCGCCTTCGTAAGACGTCTCGAAGCGGCGGTTGAGCGATGCGGCCACGGCGGCGCGAACGCTCGGCGCGCCCTGGCTGGGGGTGTAGCCGTGCACTTGGGTGGCGGGCAGCTCCATCACATCGAGAATTGCCTGCTTAACTGCTTCGGGCGCCGGAACGCTGGGGTTGCCGATGCTGAAGTCGAAGACGTTATCCTCGCCGATTTCGGCCTTGCGCGCTTGACCGTATGCGAACAGCTCGCGAATTGCCGACGGTTCGCTGCCCAACTCGTACATGCGTTGATTGATCATGGTGCCCTCGTTTCCCCACGCGCGCCCACGGGCGGCGTTGCTGGTTTCCTTCACGCGTCTATGATAAAGCGCAAAGGGCGAGAAAGTTGGGGAATGGAACCTTTTTTCTGCAGATGGAAACGCCGCCTCAGCTCTTTCTGGTGTGAATGAGGTGGCGAATTGCTTCAATCGCGTGCCCGCGGAACATT
>CAKUEV010000169.1 GCA_934646845.1 uncultured Slackia sp. | reverse complement strand
GGCCCTGGCTTCGGCAAAACCGCGAGCCAGACCATGGAGCTCATGCGCAACTTCCACGAGTTCAACCGCTTGGGCTATCCCACGATGGTCGCCGTTTCGCGCAAAAGCTACATCGGCTCCGCGTATGGCATAAGCGAGCCCGCGCAGCGCGATGAGGCGTCGGCGCAAGAGGCGCTTATGGCATGCGAGCTGGGCGCTTCGGTAGTGCGCGCCCATAACGTGCCCGAAACCATGAAGGCGCTCAAAAACCTGCGTCCTTATGTGATTTTGGGCCTTGGCTCCAACGTGGCCCTCGTGGCGAACCCCGGCGAGGAAACCGAGGGCAAAATCGCGAATCTGGAACAGGCCATCACGGGCCTGTGCTCCATTCCCGATACGCAAATCATTGACATCTCGAGCTACTACGAAAGCGAGCCTGCGTACTACGAAGACCAGGATACCTTCGTGAACGCCGTGGTGCTTGCGCGCACGGGCGTGCCGCCGAAGGAACTTTTGAAGTATTTGCACGCAATCGAGAACAGCTTGGGCCGCACGCGCGAAATCGAAAACGGCCCCCGCACGCTCGATTTGGACATCGTCGATTACCAGATGTACGTGGGGCAAACCGATGAGCTCACGCTGCCGCACCCGCGCGTGTGCGAGCGCGATTTCGTGGTGAAGCCGCTGCTCGAGCTTTTGCCGAACCATGTGCTCGCCGACGGCACGCCCGTCGTCGCCGAAGGCGCGGTGTACGGAAAGGCAACCAAGTTATAAGCTTGCGACCTGCGCAAAGCGCTCATTCATCGGTATTTCTTTCGCAGGTTGCCTTTGGGCGTGAGGTTCACGCGAACCCCATGCCCGCTTGCTACACTTCGAAGACTTTTCCGCTGAATAATGCGCGATTTCGTCCGCGCGGACGATGGTGCGCTCGACGATGTAAGGAACTTCATGAACTTCGATATCATTTATAAAGATGTGACTGGCTCGACCAACGATGATGTGTGGGATCTTGCCAATCATGGCGCGCATTCGGGCGTCGCGGTGCGCGCGCTGCGCCAGGAATCGGGCCGCGGTCAATGGAAAACGCGTCCGTGGGTGAGCCCTGAAGGCGGGCTGTATTTCTCGGTGCTGCTTGAGCCTCGCATTCCCGAGGAAGAATTCCCTTCGATGAGCCCTCGCCTCGCCGAGGCCGTGGCGCGCATCGTGCGCAGCATCGCGGGCGTGACCGAAAATGAGGTATGGGTTAAGCCTGCCAACGACGTGATGTGCGAAGCGGGCAAACTGTGCGGCATGTCGCTTGACGCGAAAGACGGCAAAGTGGTGCTCGGCGTTGGTTTGAACGTGTTCCATCCGAAGGAGCCCATCGTGACCGACGGCCGCAACGTCGCCGCGTATGTTTGCGACTTGGGCACGGAGGAGTCGCGTTCTTTGCCGTTCGCAAATGCGCTTTCGAACCCGCTTTTGCGCGTGCAATACCTCGACGCCGTGATGCAGGGCTTGCTTGGTGCTATCGACCTGGAGCTTTCTGCCATCGAGTGCGAGCATATCTAAAATAAAACGAACGAATAATCGCAAGAAGGGCGTGTATGACTGAAGAAAAGATGATGGGCGAAGCGCGCGGGGGCAAGCCCCAAGCGGCCGACGAGAAGGAAAACGAGCGCGTCACGCGCATGGGCTCGGGCAATATTCCGGCCCTCGTAGTCGAATTTGCGGTGCCCGCGATTTTGGGCATGCTCGTGAACGGCGCGTACAACATTATCGACTCGGTATTCCTCGGCCATGGCGCAGGCGAAATCGGCCTTTCTGCCGTAAGCGTGGCAACGCCGATCATGACGGTGTTCATGGCGATTTCCATGCTCATCGGCGCAGGCGGCAACGCGTTGTGCGCGCTTCGTTTGGGCGAAGGCAAGCACGGCGAGGCCGAGCATGTTCTGGGCAATACCTTCACGCTCGGCGTGCTGGTGTCCATTCTGCTCGCGGTGCTCGCGCATGTGCCCGCATGCATCGAGCCGCTGCTCTCGCTTTCTTCGGCCACCGATACGGTGCGCCCCTATGCTCGCGACTTCATCCAGATCATCAGCCTGGGCTGTGTTTTCCAAATCGTCGGCATGGGCATCAATAACTTTATTCGTACCTGCGGCGCGCCCAACAGGGCGTTCCTCACCATGCTCATCGGCGCGGTGGGCTGCACCATTTTCAACGCGATCTTCGTCATGGGCATGGGCCTGGGTGTCGTCGGCAGCGCGTGGGCGACCGTGTGCGGCCAATGCGTCAGCTGCATTACCGTGGTGTGGTACTTCACGAAGACCCCTGGCGTGCCGCTGCGCCTGCGCCGCAAGTATCTTGCGATGAACGGCGCGCTCGTGCGCAAGATTCTTGCGCTGGGCACGGCTTCGTTCGTGCTGCAGATTGGCGCCGCTGTATCGCAGGTCGTCACCAACTACGCGCTCGTGAAATATGGTGCCATGAGCCCCATCGGCGCTGACAATGCGCTCGCCGCCGTCGGCGTGGTCGGCCGCGTGGCCATGTTCACCATTCTGCCGCTTATCGGCATGTCGATTGCCGTGCAGCCGCTTTTGGGCTTCAACTATGGCGCGAAGCTGTGGCATCGCGTGAAAAAGACGCTTGCCGTGGGCATGCTGGGCGCCACGATCATCGGCACGGTGCTGTGGGTGCTCATCATGGTGTTCGCTGTGCAGATCATCGGATTCTTTGGCATTACCGACGCGGCGCTCGTCGACCTGTCGGCGTTCGCGTTGCGCGTGAACCTTATTTTCCTGCCCATCATCGGATTCCAAATCGTCGGCTCGAATTACTTCCAGGCCACCGGCCAGCCCACGAAGAGCATTATTCTGTCCATGACGCGCCAGATTCTGTTCCTTGTGCCGCTCACGCTCATTTTGCCTGAGGTGCTGCCGGGCATTCTGCCGATGTTCGATGGCCTCGACGCGGTGTATATGGCCGTGCCGTGCTCCGACTTCTTGGCGATTTTCACCGTGGGCGCATTCGTTCTCGTTGAGCTGCATCGTCTGAACAAGCGCATCGCCGAATCGAAGTCGGCGGCTCAGCCCGTCGCAAACGAACAAGGCGCTCAGCAGCAAGAATAGGGGATATTCATGGGGGAGCCGAAGCTTCACCTGCAAGGGGTGTCGCAGGTGTACGAAGGTGCGCGCGGTGAAACGTGCGCGCTTCAGAATATGGATATTGACGTGGCTCCAGGTGAGGCTGTGGCGATTCTGGGGCCTTCTGGCTGCGGAAAATCGACGAGCTTGCTCATTGCGGCGGGCTTGCGCATGCCTACGCAGGGTGCCGCGTTCGTCGATGGCGTGCGCGTTGCGGGGCCGCGTTTGAACACGGCTCTGATCCTGCAAGATTTCGGCCTTCTTCCCTGGAAAACCGTTGCGGAAAATGCGGGCCTCGGCTTGCAGATTCGTAAAATGCCGAAGCGCGAGCGAGCCGAGAGGGTTGCGCGCGCGCTCGAGCAGGTGGGCTTGGCCGATTTTGCCGATGCGTTTCCCGCGGAGCTTTCGGGCGGCATGCGCCAGCGTTTGGCCATGGCGCGCGCTCTTACGTGCGATGCCGATTTACTGCTTATGGACGAGCCTCTTTCTGCGCTCGACGCGCTTTTGCGCGAAGAAATGCAAGACATGTTGAAGCGGTGCTGGCGCGAACAGGGCTATGCGCAGGTGCTCGTGACGCATTCCATTGAGGAAGCGGTGTATTTGGGCCAGCGCATCGTGGTTATGTCGCCGCGGCCGGGCCGCGTGGTGCATGTGCTGGAAAATGCCGAGATGCGGCAGGAAAACTGGCGCGATGCCGATTTGTTCTTCGAGCGCTGCCGCACCTTGCGCGAGATGCTGCGCGGTATTGTGGCGAAAGAGGAGGTGGCCCATGCGTAAGCATCCTGTTTTGGGTCGCATCGCGGGCTATGCGTTCGCCATCGTGTTCATTCTTGCTGGCTGGCAGCTTACCGCCATGGCGGTGCACAATCCGGTGCTGCCTGGGCCTTTTGACGCGTTTCCCATGGTGGCGCAGTATTTCGATGAGCTGTGGCCGGCGTTTCTCGTGAGCCTTTACCGCGTGGTGGTCGCGATGCTCATTGGCACGGTGCTCGCCATTCCTTTGGGGCTTGCGTGCGGGCGTTCCCCGCGTGCCGATGCGATATTCGCGCCCATTTTGTATTTCCTTTATCCGCTGCCGAAGGTTGTGCTATTGCCCGTGCTCATCGTGCTGCTGGGTTTGGCCGACGCGCCGAAGATCGTGCTCATCGCGATTACCGTGTTCTTCCAGGTGCTCGTAACCGTGCGCGACGCGTCGAAGAGCGTGCCCGAGCAGAGTATTCTCTCTATGCGCTCACTTGGCGCGAGCAGGCTCGATATCTATCGCCACGCTATCGTTCCCGCTACATTGCCCGAGCTGTTCACGGCATTGCGCATTTCGAGCGGCACCGCGGTTGCGATTCTGTTCTTCGCCGAGGGCATTGCGGGCTCTACGGGGCTGGGCTATTTCATCGTGAATGCCTGGGCGTTGCTTGCC
>CAKUEV010000168.1 GCA_934646845.1 uncultured Slackia sp. | reverse complement strand
GTGTCTCAGGCGCGCATTCAGGCCGAGCGCGAGCGCGATGAAGCAAAGGCGACTGTTGAGCTCGAGCGCGCTAAGGCGGCCCAAGCCCAGGCGGCGCTGCGCGAGCAAATGACGCATGAACTTGCCCAGAAAGATGAGCTCATCAAGTACAAAGACGACGAAATCGCCCGCGTGAAAGAAATGAAGGCGCGTCTTTCGACGAAAATGGTGGGCGAGTCGCTCGAGCAGCACTGCGAAATCGAGTTCAACAAAATTCGCGCCACGGCGTTTCCGCATGCATACTTCGAAAAAGATAACGATATTGTCGAAGGCACGAAGGGCGACTTCGTATTCCGCGAGTGCGACCCCGAAACCGGTGAGGAAATCGTTTCCATCATGTTCGAGATGAAGAACGAGAACGACGAAACGAAAACCAAGCATAAAAACGAAGACTTCTTTAAGAAGCTCGATTCCGACCGCACGAAGAAGGGCTGCGAATACGCGGTATTGTGCACCATGCTCGAGCCCGACAATGAGCTCTATAACGAAGGCATTGTCGACATGGGGTATCGCTACCCGAAGATGTACGTCATTCGCCCGCAGTTCTTCATCCCGATCATTTCCATTCTGCGCAATGCTGCGCTCTCGGCGTTGCAATATAAAACGCAGCTCGCCGAGGTGCGCAACCAGAATATCGATATCACGAACTTCGAAAACTCGATGGAAGAGTTCAAAACGAAGTTTGCGAAGAACTATGACCTGGCAAGCCGCAAGTTCCAAACGGCGATCGAGGAAATCGACAAGACCATCGATCATTTGCAGAAAACGAAAGATGCCCTGCTTGGCAGCGAGCGCAATTTGCGCCTGGCCAACGATAAGGCGCAAGACCTTACTATCAAGAAGCTCACGCGCAAAAACCCCACTATGCAGGCGAAGTTCGCTGAACTTGCCGAGCAGCGTGCTGCAGGCGCTATGATCGGCAACGGAAACGATTCGGTCGAGGTTCTGGAAAGCGATATCGATGCGAAGGGCGACGAATAGCCATGCCTCGCGAAAATCTTACGCAGAAACGTGAGCGTGCGGCCGAAATCGAACGGCGCATGTTCGAGCATTACGGCGAAGGCGCATGCTCGCTTGGCCATGTCGACCCATTTACGCTTACCGTGGCGGTTATTCTGTCGGCGCAGTGCACCGATGCGGCCGTGAACAAGGTGACTCCCGAACTGTTTGCGCGATTCGGTACGCCAGAGGCTATGGCGGCAGCGAGTATCCAAGACATAGAGGAGATTATCCACCCGCTCGGGTTTTTCCGCAGCAAAGCGAAGAACTTGAAGGCGTGCGCGCAAACGGTGCTTGCCGATTTTGCCGGCGAAGTGCCGCGTACTATGGCCGATTTGCAGAAGCTTCCTGGGGTGGGGCGCAAAACGGCAAATGTGGTTATGTGCCAAGCGTTCCGCGACCCTCAGGGCATCGCTGTCGATACGCACGTATTCCGCATCGCCCATCAGTTGGGCTTCGCTACGCGCAACGACGATACGCCTGAAAAGGTCGAGGCTAAGCTCATGAAAATCTATCCTCAGCCCGATTGGTTGTATATCAATCATCAGTGGGTTCATTTTGGCCGCGAGTTCTGCGTGGCCCGTCGTCCGAAATGCCAGGAGTGCTTCTTGGCTGATGTGTGCCCGAGTTCGGGAAAGTAGCATAGGCGACTGCATTGGCGTTGCTCGTTTCGCGAAGGCTGCCGAGGGCTTCGCGCAAAAAGGCGCCGGTATTTCTCATGGCTGGTGCATGTTTTGCGCACGGCGCGCTGCTCGCCCAGTTTCGTGGAGTGTGCGGCAGGCGCATTAAGCACGTTGGGACGCGATTGAATGCAAAGCAGAACAGGGCCACGCTGGTTTTCGCGTGGCCCTGTTCTGCATGAACGGTTGAATGAAGGTTTTTCGTTTCGGCACCTTTGTGGGCGAAATTGAGCGCAGCGTCTATTTCGCCAGGTAATCTTGCAGTACGCTCCAATTTTCCGCTGCGACCCTCAAACCTTGTTCATAAAGCGCGAATAGTTTGTCGGCATCGCGTTCCATGCTGGAAACCGTTACCGGCTCGCTCGGCTGAATCATGAAAATCTTGCCTTCGTCATGCAGGCGCTTGATCCATCGATAGCAGCGGTTGTATTCGAAGTGGCGATATTCGACGCGGTCGACGAAATGGGGGTAGTCGGAATACATGCGCTTGATGAGCGGCATGGTTTTGTTTGGACCCTTCACGAACGTCGAATCTTGCGTGAGTACCACGATATGTTTGTCGGTATTGCCCATGAGCATAGAATGCAGCAGCGGCACACTGTCGCACGGGCCACCGTCGAGCAGCTTTTTGCCGTCGAGTTCAACGATGTGCGACACCAAAGGCATGCTTGCCGATGCGCGCAAGTATTCAATATCGCGTTCGTCATCGGCGGTTTCCATCACATGGTAGTCGGCTTCGCCGGTTTCAAGATCGCTTGCGACGGTCGTAAGCTCCATGGGGGATTCGCGAAACGCCTTGAAGTTAAAGGGCTCGAGCGTTTCGGGAATCTCATGGAACACAAAATCGCGACCGAGGGCATCGCCCGTTCGCACAAAATTCTTCATCGAAAGATAGCGCGGGTCGTCGCAATATTTCGTGTTCAAAAAGCAGGTGCGCCCAAGCTCGCCGGCAACGTAGTTATAGCCATTCAGCGCGCCCGCGCTCGTGCCAATAACATGCTCGCACCAAAGGTTTTGGTCCATGAAGAAGTCGAGCACGCCCGCGGTGAACTGTCCGCGCATTGCGCCGCCCTCCAAAATGAGGTTCACGTTAACAGTTTGGGCGCCTTCGTAGGCCGGGGCCCGATCGGAGGTATCGTAGACGTATGATGATTGCATTGTTGCTCCTTCAGTTGAGCTTCCCGCACGCATGGGCGGGCTGGGTGCTGGGTACGCATTGGAGTGTTTCACGTATCTGCCCAGAGCTTCCTGCACGCATGGGCAGGCTGTTTTGTTTCCATGGTGAACAATTCGGGCCCATGGGTCAAGCGTTGCTTCGTTGACGTTGGGGCAACGTTACAGAGATTTACTTGCTTTTCATATTCTATATGATATCTTATCGGTAGCAATTAAGAGGTCGCGAATGTAAGGCGACAGACGAAGGAGGGCGTTATGGCTCAGGTCATTACTTCTCAAGAATTCGATGCCAAGGTGCTGCAGGCGAGCGGCCCCGTGCTCGTTGACTTTTTCGCAACGTGGTGCGGCCCTTGCAAGATGCTCGCTCCTGTGCTCGATGAAGTGGCGAGCGAAGTTGCCGGCAAGGCCGCGGTGTACAAGGTCGATATCGATCAATCGCTCGATATCGCTCAGCGTTACGGCATTATGAGCGTGCCCACGCTTATGGTGTTTGAGGGCGGTCAGGTGAAGCGCACTGCAATGGGCGCGCAACCGAAAGCGAACGTGCTCGCGTTGCTCAATTAGTTATTGAGGGGTCCCGGCTCGCATCGAGTTGGACCTTTTGAGAAAATGGCGTCTTGGCGGGCGCTTTAGAGCGAACGAACGGCTAAGGCGGCAATGCATCAATGCTTGCCGCCTTTTTCTTTAAGGAAAGGGGTCACGCCATGATTGATGAACGAACTGAGCTCGATGTTGCCGTAGTAGGAAGCGGGCCTGCCGGCATGACCGCAGCGCTCTATGCGGCTCGCGCCGGATTGACGGTGGCGGTTTTCGAGCGAATGGGGCCAGGCGGGCAAATGACCCAAACGGAGCGACTCGACAATTATCCGGGTTTTGCCGAGGGCGTCGATGCATTCGAGCTTTCGTTTGCAATGGCGTCGCAGGCCGAGAGGTTTGGCGCCGAGCGCGTTTCCGATGAAGTTGTTGATCTCAATGTTAACGGTGTAAAGAAATTACTGACCTGCGCATCCGGTGCTCAGTATTCCGCTCGGGCGATTATTGTCGCGACGGGAGCCGAGCCTCGAGAGCTGGGTGTTCCAGGGGAAGCTGAGCTGCGCGGCAGAGGCGTTTCGTATTGCGCCACATGCGACGGCGGGTTTTTCCGCGGCAAGGTCGCGGTGGTAGTCGGCGGCGGCAACACGGCCGTGGGCGATGCCCTTTATCTATCGCGTATTTGCGAGAAGGTGTATGTGGTGCACAGGCGCGACGCGTTTCGTGCCGATGCCCTTTACCTTAGTGCGCTTTCCGAACTGTCGAATGTGGAGCTCGTGCTGAATTCGACCGTTGAAGCGATTCGGCCAACGACCGATGGGGAAGCGCCCATGCCGCACGTGGAATCGATTCTCGTTCGCGATAGGAATACGGGCGATGAGCGCCTCGTTAATACCGATGCGGTATTTATTGCCGTGGGTACGACTCCGCGGTCGAACGTGCTCAAGGCTGCCGGCGTCGCTCTTAACGGGGCGGGGTATGCGATCGCGGGCGAGAGCGGCGCGACCAATCTGCCAGGCGTGTTCGTTGCGGGCGACGTGCGTGAAAAACCGTTGCGCCAAGTGATAACCGCCGCTTCCGATGGGGCAAATGCCGCTACGGCCGCGTTCGAATATTTGAACCTCGATTAGTTATGCCATTGCCGCAGTGGAAACCGCAACGCACTTACCTTCGCCTCCCCGCAACGGCAGTTCTGCCATTGCCGTGCCCGCGCGTCCACAAGGCCGCATGC
>CAKUEV010000167.1 GCA_934646845.1 uncultured Slackia sp. | reverse complement strand
GCAGCCTGAAAACTCCCATGCAGGGGGTTTTCGTCGTTGTGCTGTGCACGGTGGCTTTTGTCGTGTGGCTTGGTGTGCTTGTCGTTATCACGAAGCTGTTGATGGGTTAGCGCGCTATGTGGCAGAAATTCTCATTCTATGACTTCCGCGTGATCGCGCACTATTTGGGCGTGCTCATGATGTTTCTTGCTGCCGCTGAATGCGTCCCGTTCGTTGTGGCCATTGTGCTTGGCGAGTGGCAGCCGGCGTCGCATTATCTGTTCGGCATGGGCGTCGCGCTCATCGTCGGTTCGCTTTTGCGTCTTATCCTCCCCAGCCCTGGCAAACTCACGCCGAAGCAGGCCTTGGCCGTTACGGGTTTTGCGTGGCTTGCGTTGGCTCTTCTGGGGTGCATACCTTTATATATGTCGGGCCATTATGGCAGCATGCTCGATGCGGTGTTCGAGGGGATGAGCGCATGGACCACGACGGGCTGTTCGTTGGTGCAAGATATCGACCATATGTCGATCGCCGATAATACGTGGCGCTTCACTATGCAATGCATCGGCGGTCAAGGCGTTGTCGTTATCGCTTTGTCGCTGGGCTTGTTCGGGCGTGCAGTCGATTCGTCTTTGTATTCCTCTGAGGGCCGCAGCGAGCACGTTATTCCTAACATTATGCAAACGGCCCGCTTCATCGTGCGATTCTCGATGGCGACCATCGTCATTGGCACGATTCTGACCACGGCGGCGTGCCTCTTCATTGGCATGGCGCCCGTGCGCGCGTTCTTCAACGGTCTTTGGCTCGCTGTTGCTTCGTTCAATACGGGCGGCATGACCTCGATGTCGACGGGCATTATCTATTACCATTGCGCGCCGCTCGAGATCGTCATTATGGTGCTCATTCTTTTGGGCTCTATCAACTTCACCCTGCATAGCGAGGTGTGGAAGGGCCATATCGAGCATTTCTTCCGCGATATCGAGATTCGCACGCTCGTCGTATGGTTGAGCGTGATTCTGGTTGCCTTCGTCGCGACGCTGTGCGCGGCGAAAGTCTACGACGACCTGCCGACGCTTTTGCGGCGAGCCGTATTCACTGTTGTGGCGGCATTCTCCTCGACGGGCTTCCAAACCATTAGCGTGAACCAAATGACCACGGTGATTTCGAGCGGCGCTTTGCTCATCATCATTTTCTGCATGGCGGTTGGCGGCTCAGCCGGGTCGACCACAGGTGGTATCAAGGTGCTGCGCATCGGTGTTCTGGTCAAGGAATTGGTCGCCTATATCAAAGATTTGCTCGCACCTGCTTCGGCGCGACAGGTGGTTATGTACTACCACGTTGGCCGCCGCCCTCTTTCCCACGATTTGGTTCGCGCAAACCTCGTGGTGTTGCTGCTGTATGGCGTGGCGTTTCTCGTTACGACCATCGTCACCGTCACGTTCGGCTATGCCGCCGCGCCCTCGATGTTCGAATCGGTATCCATGGTGTCGAACATCGGCATGTCGTGCGGCATTATCCAGCCTGGCATGCCTGACCCGCTGAAGGTGCTCTATATCGTTGATATGTGGGCTGGCCGTCTCGAATACGTAACGCTCATCGCATTGCTGGTTTCCATCATCGCGTCCATTCGCCCGAGGAGGAGGGTCCGTGCACGTTAGCGTGAACAAGCTATCGCGAACCGCTCTGGTTGCGGTTCTTGCTGCCGCTGTGGCATTGGTGCCCGCGGGTGTTGCATTTGCCACCGACGGCGATGGCAGCTCAGCTGGATCGGTGTCGAGCTCCGATTCAACCGCCACCGCCGACAAGAAGGATGTGTCCAAGGCGCGCGTCGATGCCGCTGCTGCTGACGCCGATGCCGCAAAGGGCGAAAACAACAATGGCGAAGCGCCTAAACCTGTTGACGATCCGACTAACTCGATTGATGACGGGCAGACCTCCGACAACTCGTTCCTCTACGATGCGTCCATCGCTGATTTGGCTGGCGCCGATTCGTATTACGACAAACAAACCGTGCAGGTGACGGGCGAAGTGGTGGGCGAGGCCATTTCCGTGACGGGCGATGCCGACCATGCGTGGATCGTGCTGCGCGACTCAGATACGGGTTCGACCGTTACCGTATTCGTGCGTCGCAGCGATTTGCGCAAGATCGACACCTACGGGGCATACGGCACGACGGGAACTACCCTGCGCGTTCGGGGCGTGTTCAATTTGACGTGCTCTCAGCATGAAGGCGAAAGCGACGTGCATGCCCAGGTGGTAAACGTGGTTTCGGCTGGCTATGAACATAAAGACGCCTTCAATATCGATGATTTCGTGCCCGGTGTCGCCGCGTTGGCGGCGGGCATCGTTTTGGCGCTCGTGTTTTGGCGCATGCGGGAAAGGTCGCGTTAATGCTTATGCAAGGAACTGTGATCAAGCTTGACCGCGGGTATCCGCTCGTGCGTTTGAGCGATGGACGCGAGCTTCGCTGCGAGCACGCAACGGCTTTGGTGAAGGGCGCCGACGTGCGCGCGACGACGGGCGATGTCGTCGATGTGTCTGCGCCCGATGGGCACGACAAGGGCATTATCGAACGCGTGCACGATCGCAAGCGCGCTTTCGTGCGCAAAGATCCGACCGAGCGCATGGAGCAGCAGGTGCTCGCGGCGAATTTCGATACGGTTATCGTGGCCGAGCCTTTGGTGGGCATCAATGTGCGCCGGCTCGAACGCGAACTCGTTTTGGCTCACGAGAGCGGCGCGAGCGTCGCCGTCGTGCTTACCAAGGCCGATTTGGCGGAAACCGAAGTCGAGCTTGCCCAGGCGCGCGATTTGGTCGAGAAGATCGCCCACGGCACGCCCGTTCTGGTGGTTTCTGCTGAAGACCCCCAAAGCGTTGAGGGGGTGCGCGCCTTAATTCCAGAAGGTCGCGTCGCCGTGCTGTTGGGAAAAAGCGGCGTCGGTAAATCGAGCTTGGTGAACTTGCTGGTCGGAAGCGATGTGCAGGCAACGGGCGCCGTTCGCGAGGGCGATGGCAAGGGTCGCCACACGACGGTTTCTCGCGAAATGATCGCGATTCCTGGTGCTGGCAGCGTTGTCGATATGCCGGGCGTGCGCGGTCTTGCCTTGTGGGATTCCGATGCGGGCATCGAAGCCGCATTCGTCGATGTAGAGCAGCTCGCCGAACAGTGTCGATTCCGCGATTGCCGACATGAAGCGGAGCCTGGGTGTGCGGTGCGCGCTGCTGTGAAGTCGGGCGAGCTTCCCAAGGAGCGATATGACAGCTATCTTCGTTTGCGCGGCGAGGTTCGTGAGGCCAAAAAGCGCAATGAAGAGGCGAAGCGCATTCGCTCGCGCAAGGGTCATCCTCGTCGATGGAAGGGATAGAGCGCAGGTCGCTTTCGTGGCGTTCCTGTTCCTCCATCTTCAAATCTCTACTCATATGAGCAAAAATACACATGTTCGTCGTGTGAGTTGATGACGTTATCAGGCGTTTTTTAACATTCAGCCCTAGAATGTTCCGCTATGGAAACTTTTGCTGAAATACTCCCGCATGCTTTCGAGCATGCATTCATCGACACTTTGAAGCTTGTGCCGTTCCTTTTCGTGACGTATCTCGCCATGGAAGCGCTCGAACACTACGCGAGCTCGAAGAGCATTGCCGCCGTTCGTCGTGCTGGCACTGCGGGCCCCATTATTGGCGCGCTTCTGGGCGTAGTGCCGCAGTGCGGCTTTTCCGCCGCTGCCGCGACGCTGTATTCCGCGCGCGTTATTACCCTGGGCACGCTCTTCGCCGTGTTTCTTTCTACGAGCGATGAAATGCTGCCCATCATGATTGCCGCGCAGGCCCCAGCGGGGTTCATTGCTGAGGTTCTTGCGATCAAGGCCCTTTGCGGCCTTGTTGCCGGCTTTGCCATTGATGTGGTGCTGCGGCTTCGCCACCATGCTGTAGAAGCGATGCGTATCCGCGATTTGTGCGAGCGCGACCACTGCGGCTGCGACGATGAAGGCGATGCGCCGTCCGCGCTTTTCGATGCATGCCAAAAGCATGAGGAAAGCGCCGCAAACCGCATTGACGATTGGGGTGCCGAGTATTCGAACGAGGAAGAACGCGGAGCCGAACTTGCGTGCGCTTCCGACGAGCGACACGAGCGCGATCGCGCTCACAACTACGATCGCGGGCATGACCACAGCCGCGACCACGTCCATGCCCACAATCGCTCGCATGGACATGCTCACGGCTTCGATGCTATCGCGAAGAGTTCTTTAGTGCATACGTTACAGGTTACGCTGTTCGTATTCCTGGTTTCCCTTGCGCTTGAGATCGTTATCGACGGCGTTGGGGAAGACGCGCTCGCCTCGTTCATTTCCGCGAATTCGAACCTTTCCGTAGTGGTTTCGGCAATTGTGGGCCTTATTCCCAATTGCGCCGCATCGGTTGTTCTTACCGAGCTGTATTTAGAGGGCGCCCTTTCCACAGGAGCCATGCTCGCTGGATTGTTGGTAAGCGCGGGCGTTGGCCTGCTTGTTTTGTTCCGCGCGAACCGTCCCATGCATGAGAATTTCCTTATTGTCGCGGGCTTGGTCGCATGTGGCGTGGTGTTCGGGTTTATTGTTGGAGTATTTGGGATTGCGCTTTAGTCGAATTTTCGTCGAACTGCGTCTTTCGGCGAAATGATATGGACAATTATTCGGAAGCTGTTTAGTATAATTG
>CAKUEV010000166.1 GCA_934646845.1 uncultured Slackia sp. | reverse complement strand
GCGGGCATCACGGTGTTTTCCACGGCCACGCCGAAGTTCGTCGACATCGTCGAGCAGGGAATTCGCATGTCGAGGGGCCCCATCGAAGATCTCACGAGCCTTGCGAGCAAAGTCTACATTCGCCCCGCGTTCCAGGAGATTGCTCGCGACTACTTAGAGCCGCTGCGCCGTTGCGAAATCGACACGCTCGTGCTTGGCTGCACGCATTACCCCATGCTCAAAGCGCTTATCGGCGGCGTTATCGGCCATAATGTGCTGCTCGTCTCTTCCGCCGAGGAAATGGCGAAAGAGGTGCGCGAGACGTTGAGCATGCGCGGCGAGCTTGCGCATGAGGGCAATATCGCCAAGCATGAGTTCTTCACTTCGGCGCCCAATTTGGATGAATTCCAATCGTTCGGGTCTCGCGTGTTCAGCGAACCCATTGAGCGCCCGACCCATATCGATCTTTCTCGCTTATAATCTGAAGGCCGACATTGCGTCGGCCTTTTCTGTATGTATGCGGGCCTGCCCGCTTGATAGGAGGAAACCATGCTTGCTAACAGGGCAAACGATCGCGACGATCGCGCCATGCGCGATGTGAAGCTTACGCGCGCCGTCATGAAGAACGCCAACGGCAGCTGCCTTGCCGAATTCGGCGACACGCGCGTGCTGTGCACTGCGACCATCGAAGACCGCGCGCCGGGTTGGCGCAAGGGCTCGGGTAAAGGCTGGCTCACGGCTGAATACGCCATGCTCCCTGCTGCGGGCAATAAGCGCACGCGCCGCGAGACGAACGGCCGCAATGGCCGCAGCATGGAAATCGAGCGCCTCGTTGGCCGCAGCCTGCGCAACGTGTGCGACCTGAACGCCATGGGCGGCGAAGTGACCATGACCATCGACTGCGACGTGCTGCAGGCCGATGGCGGCACGCGCACGGCCGCCATTACGGGCGCGTGGGTTGCCGCTTACGATGCATTCGAGATGTGGAAGACCGCGGGCCGCATTAAGACGAACCCCTTGTTTGGCCAGGTTGCCGCGGTGAGCGTTGGCCTGGTTGAGGGCCGCCTCATGCTCGACCTCGATTACGAGGAAGACTCGAACGCCGAAATCGACATGAACGTCGTCATGAATGCGAAGGGCGAGATCGTCGAGATTCAGGGTACCGGCGAGCAGGTGAGCTTCTCGCGCGATCGCCTGAATGAGTTCTTGGATATGGCCGAAGAGGGTATCAAGGTGCTGCTTGCCGCTCAGAAAGAAGTGCTCGGCATCGAATAGCAGGAAGGCGGCCGCGTGCGGGATTCGTGGCGCACGCAGTTTTCGTTCGCGGAATGGAGCAAGAGAGAAATGAAAGTCGTTATCGCAACCAACAATAAGCACAAGGTTGAAGAAATCGAGACCGCGCTCGACTTTCCGGGCTGGGAATTTCTGACTTTGTCGCAGGTTGAGCCGTATCCCGAGCCTGAGGAAGACGCCGATACGTTTGTCGGCAATGCGCTCATCAAGGCTCGCGCCGCCCATGAGGCAACGGGAATGGCGGCGCTCGCTGACGATTCGGGGCTCGTGGTCGACGCCCTTGATGGCAGGCCGGGCGTGTACTCGGCGCGCTATGCGGGCACGCACGGCGACGATGCCGCGAACAACGCCAAGGTGCTCGCCGAGCTCGAGGGCGTGCCCGACGAGCAGCGCACGGGGCGCTTCGTGTGTGCTCTCGCATTCATCGACGAGGCGGGAGACGAAACGACGGTCGAGGGCACGGTCGAAGGCCGCATTGGGCACGAGCTGCGCGGCAGCGAGGGCTTCGGTTACGACTCCATGTTCATGCCCGAGGAATTTGGTTTCGAGCGCTCGCTCGCCGAGGTTTCCCAAGATGAGAAAAACGCTATCAGCCATCGCGGCAACGCGCTGCGCATCCTGCGCGCGAAGCTCGTGGAGTAGGCGAGCCTGCCGACCTGTTAAATGCTCATGGCGTTTAATAGGTTTTCGAGTTTGTGGCGGCGGCATCTTTGGCAACGGCCGAATAACGTTTCGTCATCGGGCGTATTTGCGGGCGTGCAGCGCTATACTTGAGGCGAGCGTTGGCAGGGGATTGTCGCCAGCGCACATAAGAAGGAGGCTTTTGCCATGAAGAACATTCTCGTCGCCTATGACGGCTCTGAAACCTCGAAGCGTGCAATCGACACCGCCGCCGAACTCATTGCGCCCGACGCTCGCATTCATCTCGATATTGTGAACGTGGTTTCCATTCCCATGCTTTCCGATGATCAGGCTTCGAGCTTCGCCGCGATTTTGGACCTTATGAAATCCGACGCCGAAGAGGTGCTCGCCGACGCTTTGAACCAGTTCGAAGGCAAGCATCAGCAAAACGGCGTGGACACGCTGCTTGTTTTGGGAACCGACGCCGCATCGGAAATCGCCAAGCTTATCGAAAAGAACGGCTACGACATGGTGGTCATCGGTTCGCGCGGGCTTTCGGGCATGAAGCAGTATTTGGGCAGCGTGAGCCATAAGCTGCTCGGCGCAACCAAGGTACCGGTGCTCGTTGTGAAATAACGCCGCAAATCAGGCAAAACATACCATGCTGCAGGAAGGCTTCGCCCATAGCGAGGCCTTCCTCTTTTTCTGTCCCGCTTCGTTTACAATGTGCCCGCAAGCAAAGAAAGGAAGCGTCATGAAGAAGTTCTTCAACGAATTCAAGGAGTTCATCAATCGCGGCAACGTGATGGATTTGGCCGTTGCGGTCATCATCGGCGGCGCATTCACGTCCATCGTTACCGCGCTCACCACGAATATCATCAACCCGCTCATTTCGGTTATCGCAGGCGGCGGCGCCGACACCATTTCGGGTCTCGTTGTTCCTGGCACCGACATCGATTTCGGCGCGTTCATCAGCGCTTGCATCAATTTCCTCATCGTCGCCTTCGTTGTGTTCCTGCTTGTGAAAGCGGTGAACAAGGCTCAGGATCTGGGCAACAAGCTCACGGGCAAGGAAGAAGAGGCCCCCAAGGCTGCGCCTGTGTGCCCGTATTGCTTGGAGGAAGTTAAGGAAGGCGCCACGCGCTGCCCGCATTGCGCCGCTGCATTCGACGCGCCCGCCAAGGCCGAGTAGGCCGAGCAGGCCGAAATCGCCGCAACGGAGGGCTGCGACCGCTTACCGACGCGGTTTGCAAAAACCTTGTGAAGCTGCGCATATGCGCAAAATAGTAGGTCTCGAAAACCCGCGCGTTATGGTAAACTAACCGAGCTTGTGCGCCGAAAGGTGCCAGGTCCCGTTCGGAAAACCGCGCGGGTTTGTATCTGTAGGCCCCCGAGACATGTTGAGTTCAACCACCATGACGAAGGGTCCCTGTACTTGAAAGGGGTCCGTTTTGACCGAAATCAAGAACACGAATGTCATCGATTTCGAGGACATCTCCGACGACGAGATGAACGCGATGATCGATGGCACCCTGACCGAGTTTGACGAAGGCGATCTGGTCAAGGGCACTGTCGTGAAAATCGAGCATGACGAGTGCTTGCTCGATATCGGCTTCAAGAGCGAGGGCGTTATCCCTGCTCGCGAGCTGTCCATCCGCAAGGATGCCGATCCCTCCGAGATCGTTGCTCTGGGCGACGAAATCGAGGCTCTTGTTCTTCAGAAGGAAGACAAGGACGGCCGCCTGATCCTCTCCAAGAAGCGTGCTGAGTACGAGCGCGCTTGGATCAGCGTCGAAGAGAAGTTCAAGGCCGGCGAGACCGTCACCGGCGAGGTTATCGAAGTCGTCAAGGGCGGCCTCATCCTCGACATCGGCCTGCGTGGCTTCCTGCCTGCTTCCCTCGTTGACCTTCGCCGCGTGAAGGATCTCGACGCTTACCTGGGCACCGAAATCGAAGCTCGCGTCATCGAGATGGATCGCAACCGCAACAACGTCGTGCTGTCCCGCCGCGTGCTGCTCGAGGAAGGCCGCAAGAACGAGCGTGCCGAAATCCTCTCCAAGCTCGTCAAGGGCATGCGCCTCAAGGGCACCGTTTCCTCCATCGTCGACTTCGGCGCCTTCGTTGACCTGGGCGGCATCGACGGTCTGGTTCACATCTCCGAGCTGTCTTGGAACCATGTCAACCATCCCTCCGAGGTCGTCAAGGTTGGCGACGAGGTTGAGGTTGAGGTTCTCGACGTCGACCTGCAGCGCGAGCGCATCTCGCTCGGCCTGAAGCAGACCACCGAGGATCCGTGGCTGAAGCTCATCGAGAGCTACCCCGTGGGCACCATCGTTGATGGCAAGGTCACCAAGGTTGTTCCGTTCGGCGCTTTCGTCGAGCTCGGCAACAACGTCGAGGGCCTGGTTCACATCTCCGAGATGGCTGCCAAGCACATCGACACCCCGGCGCAGGTCGTCAAGGTCGGCCAGGACGTCAAGGTCAAGGTTATGGACATCAACCCCGACCGTCGTCGCATCAGCCTGTCCATGAAGGCTGCTGCTCACGACCTGGGCTTTGAGGTTGAGGTTGACGAGACCATCCAGGCTCCCGAGCCGCGTCAGCCCAAGAAGAAGGCTGCTGCTCCCAAGGCTGAGAAGCCCGCGACCGAAGAGGCCGCTGAGTAAATCTCGCGCCGAGCACGTTCTTGATCGAAGGCTTGGGATGGTTGAACCCAAGCCCGGTTGAAACTTCGCATGGTTTTATAGAAAGCCGCTCCACGTTTGTGGGGCGGCTTTT
>CAKUEV010000165.1 GCA_934646845.1 uncultured Slackia sp. | reverse complement strand
CGCATCAAATTCCACAGCAAACGGCTTACGCTTTTCTTCATTCAGCTGGCTTTCCTTGCCGGCGTTTGTTATATCGGCGAAGCAGTTTCGGTCCATTTGCCCGTCGAGGTTCCTGCGAACATCTGCAGCATGGGCATTCTGCTCTCGCTGCTCATCTCGGGCATGATCGATGAGAGCAAAATCGAACTCGTATCAAGCTTTCTACTGAAATACATGCCCGTCTTCTTTATTCCCGCAGGCGTCACGATTCTAAGGTGCATCCCCATGATTGGCGACCGCATCGGCTGGTTCGCGCTCGTATGCATCATCACCACCGTGCTCGTGTTCCTCTCCACGGCGCTTACGGTCATTCTTGTTGGGCGCTTGCAGAAATACATTATGGGCAAACGTGCCGGCGAAGACGTGCATCTGTCCGGCGTATTCACGACCGAAGGAGAATAGCCATGGATATCGCAAGCATTCTCGAAGCCGGCGGAAGCCTGGCGCTGAGCATTGGCGTGTTCGCTTTCGCGGTATGGCTCAACCGTAAAACGAATTCGCCGCTCCTCAACCCGCTGCTCGTTACGGTGGCCATCATCATGATCGCCCTTACCGTGTTCAATATTCCCCTTGAATCGTACGAAAAGGGAGCCACGCTCATTTCGTCCATGCTCGGCCCCGCCACTGCCGTGTTGGCGTTCTCCATTTACCAGCAACGCAAAATTCTGCAGAGCAATTTCCTGCCGATTTTCGTAGGATGCTTGGTAGGGTCCATCGTTTCCATGGTGAGCGCGTACGGGCTGTGCGAGCTGTTCGGCCTGGGCGACCAAGTGGCGCTTTCCACGCTGCCGAAATCGACGACCGCCCCCATCGCGCTTGCCGTGACTGGCGAGCTGGGCGGCACGGCGTCGATTACCATGGCGGCCGTCATGACCACGGGCGTTATGGGCGCTATCTTCTCGCCCATGCTGGCGAACCTGTTCCACATTAAGAACAAGGTGGCCCAGGGCGTGGCCATTGGCACGTGCAGCCATGCGGTTGGCACGGCAAAGGCCCTTGAAATGGGCAAGCTCGAAGGAGCCATGAGCGGCGTGGCAATTGCAGTATCGGGCCTGCTCACATGCTTTATCGTTATTGCGGCCACAGCCATTATGTAAGGAGCGAACTTGGGCAGCATTTCTACCCTCGACTTCATTGGAGCGAACACGCAGGCAGCGGCGGCGGAGCTTGCAGGCGGAACCGTCATCGAAACGGCACACGGCGTCGTGTGGCCGAGCGCCCCGCAGTGCGTTCATGGCGCGATTTTCGATTTGGACGGAACCCTGCTCGATTCCATGCCTTGGTGGGACGACCTGGGCGAGCGCTACCTTCGCTCGCTCGGCAAAACGCCCGAGCCCAACATTCGCTACCACTTCAAGCGCCTTACCATGGAAGGCTCGGCGCGCTACATGAAGGAAACTTACGGCCTGGAACAATCGATTGAAGAAATTTGCACGGGCGTGATGAGCGGCATTGAGTTCGCCTACCGCGATTGCATCCAGTGCAAGCCGAGCGTCGTCGACATGCTCGAAGCGTTGAGCAACGCGGGTGTCGCCATGTGCGTCGCAACCGCCACACGCCGCGACTGCGCGCTTGCGGCCCTCGAGCGACTCGATATTCTTAAATATTTCTCGGCGCTGTTCACCTGCACCGAAGTGGGCGCCAGCAAAACCGAACCCGATATTTTCGAACTGGCGCTTTCGCACCTGGGCACTCCGCGCGAGACCACGTTCGTGTTCGAAGATTCGCTGCATGCCATCGAAACGGTGCATGCGGCCGCTTTCCCCGTGATGCTCATCGACGAGCCGGCCAGCGCGGGCGACGCCGAAGCATGCCAGGCTCTTGCCGACGTGCGCCTGAAAAACTTCACGGCGTTCTCGACGCTCTAGCCGCGAGAGAGGCCCCGCGCCACCGCTCGCAACCTGTTAAATACTCGTAGCGCTTAACAGGCGCGGCACAACAAAGCACGGCACAACGAAAAAAGGAGGGGAGCGAGCCCGATGCCCGCTCCCCTCCTTCGATGAAACGCCGAATGCGTTCCGCTTAGATTTCGCCCGCCTCGGCAGCCTTCAAGGCCTGCGTCAGCTGATCGGCGCAACTCGTAGTGCGGCGACCGCAGGTATTTCCCTCGAGGACAGAAACAACCCAATCGACGGGCTTGCCCTCGATAAGCTTCGAGATGGCTTTCAAATTGCCGTCGCAGCCGCCAACGAAGCTCACGTTGTGCACGTTGCCGTCAACGATGTCAAAATTGATTTGGCGCGAGCACGTGCCACGCGTGTTGAACGTATGCATGCCATTCCCCCTTGGAACTTCTCGTGATACCCGCACAGCTTACCATGATGAACCCTTATGGGCAGGCTATAATCAATCGCACTGAATACTTGCAGAATTCCTGAGGAGGTGACTATGCCACAACACGCCCGCGCCCTTGCCGGCGCCGCATGCGCGCTCGCGCTGAGCGCCTCCATGTTCGCCCCCGCGGCCTTCGCCGACGATGCCGAAGGCGATGGCACAGCAACCTCCCGCAATGCCATCTTCGCAGCCGCCGATTCTATACGCGGAGAACTTGGCCCGGCGCTTTCGACATACGACCAGGCGAAAAAGACCCTCGAAGCCCTCGAGGCAACCGATATTGCCACCGCCCGCGTGCAGGGCCTGCAAGACGCAATGTACGATGGCACCGAAAAGCGTCCCACGGTAACCCTGCGCATCGATTCGATCAAAGATGGCAAGAAAACCGAGGCTTCGCTTCGCGAGGGCGTCGATTTCAACGTGCAATTCGACGGCGACCTCGTCAATCCTGGCACGGTGCATGCAACTATCACTGGCGTGGGCGATTACACGGGCACCGTGGAAACGAGTTTCGTGATTCTGCCGGCCGACTTGGCGAACGCAACCGTCGACATGATTCCCGACCACGTGCGCACGGGCTACCCCATTGAGCCCGATCCCGTCGTGAAGCTCGACGGTCGCACCCTTGTAAAAGGTGTCGATTACGAGGTGTCTTATTCCGAAAACGTGAACGAAGGCACCGCAACGCTCATGGTGAAGGGCGTCGGCAATTGCGCCGGCGACACGCATGCGACGTTTCAGATTATCGCGAATCCCAAGGAAGGCAAAATCGGCTATCGAGCCGTGTTCCCTTACGTAGCCGCTGCCGCACTGGCCTGCTTTGCTGCATTTGTCGTGTTGGCGGGCGCCGTTGTCCACAAACTTCGCAAAGCGAAACGCGCAAAAGGCGAATAAGCCGCAGAAGCCACGCACCCGGCGGCCCAAGCCGGTGCTCTGGCGCACATCCGCACCAAAGTCGCGCCCCGTCGCGCACCCGACCTCCTCACGCACCCGTCATGCACCCGGGTCCCATCAGAAGCCGAGCCACAAGCACGGGCACTCTGCGCCAACATTAAGCCGCGCTCCAGCGCCAAACCCGCATTTCCCCATGCGCCCCATCGAGCCGCATCTCAAACGCAAAAAAGCCCGAAATGAATCTTCATCCCGGGCTTTCAAGCCTTCATTCAACGCGAAGGCTGCGTTTACTCAAACAAAACCTGATCGCCTTCATCGTCTTCCACCGCGAATGCATTCCATGCCCCCGAATCGGCGAAAGCAAGGAAATCCTCCGTGGGGATATCCATGCGCAGGCCCTCTTCGTCGAACGAACCGTTGAAGCGCTCTTCGAATTTGGCCTTCACGGGGCCGTTCACGGGACGCGAGAACCACACCCACGACGCCACCGGACCGCCCGCGTCGTTAAAGTCGGCACCAAAGCCAGCGTCGACCGGCGTGCCATCTTTGCGCTGAATCATGTATTCGTCAATCGCGAAGCAACCATCGAACTGCATGCGCGAAGCAATGCCCTCGATGGAGCTATCAACGGTGTTGCCCTTTTCGAAGAACGTGATTTTCACCGTGCCCTCCGCGGGTTCGGCGGCAGCGGCATCGCCCTTGTCCATGAATTGCGCAGCCATCATTTCCGCGAGGGCTTTTTCGGAATCGCTCAGCATGCTTCCTCCATTCCAAAACGCCGCCCCATCGGCGGCATGTGACAACATGCTCTTAATATAGTCGAAGGGCGCGACGCTTGCACCAAACGCGCCTTTCCAATCGTAAAGCGAGACGAATTTGCCTTTATCCATAGGCTCGTCCTATTTATCGTGCGCCACGCGTACGCGAACATCGTCCCACCGCACAGGCATCCGCGCCATCGCCCAAGTACCGAAGCGACCGCGAATGCCGGCATAAGCACAGGCGCGACAACCAGCCCCGACGGGAACGCGAGCAGAAGCTCGAAGATAAATTTACCCGTTTAAAATCGCTTTTTCGCAATAGGAAATCGTCGTAGCGTGGAGGGCGCAATAAGGAATACCGCAACCAAAGGAGTTCCCATGAAAGCCCACGCAACCGAAGCAACGCCTCGCTTAGAAAAGAACGCATCGACGGCAAAGCCCATTGCCACAGCGTTGAATACCACTCTCGTCGCAAGCCTGGTGCTCTTCTGCGCATCGCCCCAACAGGCCCTCGCGCAGAACGAGCCGAGCGACACCGGCAACACCCCCGATATGCACACGCCCGACCTATCGCAAATCGCTTCCGCCACGCGAAGCGGCACCGCAATCATCAAAGCGCAGCTCGAGCACGCGACAAGCATCAATGAATTGAAGAGCGTCGC
>CAKUEV010000164.1 GCA_934646845.1 uncultured Slackia sp. | reverse complement strand
GATAGGTGCCGTGGTCGATGTCGAGCAGCGTGCCCTGTGCGCCCTCGAACAGAATGTGCTTGCCCTCGCGCAGCGCATCGTTGAGCAACTGGGCGGTTTCGGCCATATGAGGACGAATGATTTCGGCGTAGGGCAGGTAGGCCTCGCAAATCTCATCGACGGTGAACGTGCGCTTGCCGTACACCTTCTCGAGAATGGCGTTCTTCACCTCAAGAGCCGCCTCGACTTTCATGCGGAACACATGCTCGTCGAGCAGATCCTGGATGCGAATGCCGCTGCGGGCGGCCTTGTCCTGGTAGCACGGGCCGATGCCGCGGTTCGTGGTGCCGATTTCGTTTTTGCCCAAACGGAACTCGGACGCCTTGTCGAGCTCGATGTGGTAGGGCATGATCACGTGAGCGTCGCACGAGATCTTCAAACGCTCGCACGAAAGGCCTTCGCCTTCGAGCATGCGCATTTCCTCAACGAGAACCTGCGGGTTCACCACAACGCCGTTACCGATGACCGGCACGGCCTTTTCATACATAATGCCTGATGGAATGAGGTGCAAAGCGAGCTTTTTGTCGCCGTGGATAACAGTATGGCCGGCATTGTTGCCGCCCTGATAGCGCACCACATAGTCGAAGTCACGAGCGATGAGGTCGGTGACCTTACCTTTTCCTTCGTCGCCCCACTGGGCTCCGACCAACACGACGTTCGGCATAATGGTCCTTTCGTTTGCCGATTCAAATAAAGCAGAACCAAATGATTATATATCTAAAACATGCACGTTCTGAGCCTGTTCGGTAAATGTGCTCACGACCTCCTTATGACAGGTGAAAACGATGACCTGGCGGCTTTGGGCGAGCTCGGCCAAGGCGCGCGCCGCACCTGCGCGACGGTCGTCGTCGAAATTCACCAGAATGTCGTCGGCAAGCACGGGAACGGAGCTCCCAACCTCAGGCGCGCATTCGAGCAGCGCGATGCGCAGCGCCAAGTAAAGCTGCTGGCACGTTCCAAGCGAAAGCAGCCGCGGCGGAAACTGAACGCCGAATGAATCGATGGCGCACACGTCGGAACCGCTCGACGCGACGCCCACCCAGGCTCCCGCGGTCATGAGTTCCATGAGGTGCGAGGCTCGCTCGTAAACCTTGGGCTGGCTTTCGGTTCCCCATGCGTCAATCGCCCCCGACACCATGCGCTTGGCGAGCAGGAGTTTTACGAGTTCATTGGCCGAATCGGCCTGACGCGTGACAATCTGCGCGCGCTGGGTTTTCAACAAATCGAGCTCGGGAGCTCGTTCGCCATCGGAAAGAATTTGGCGCAGTTGGCCCACGCGCGCGTTCATTTCCGCTAGACGCTCATCGAGGTTGTCGCGTTTACGAGAGAACCCAAATGCCGCCGCCTCGACTTCTTCAAGCGAAGCATCGCTTGCAAGGCCGACGGACACGAGACATTCGCTGCCGCGCATTTCGCAATCTTCAAGCTCTTCGGTCGCGTTGTCCAACCGCATTTGCGCATGGGCGCGAGCTTGGTTGGCGCGGGCGTGCGCCTCACGAGCCTCATGCATAACGTCAACCTCGCGCAGCGCAGCGCGCGCCGTGCCAACGTGGGAGGCGAAGCCAAGCTGGGCGAGCGACGAACGCACTTGATCGGCCACGACCATGACCTCACCCTCGCGCGAGTCGTACGTCGATTTGCAGGCAACCATGGTGGCGCGTGCCGAATCGACATCGACGTGCGCCGAGGGCGACGCAGGTTTCGCTTTGGCGGCACACAGAGCGCCCACGCCTATGCAGCATATGCTCGCAACCATGGCGGCAATCGCCACAGGCAGTGCATCGGGCACGGCGACGGCCAACGCAAACGCCGCAGCAGCAAGCAGCGCGGCCAGGCACAAAGCCGCAATGGGAACCAAACGCGAGCTTTTCGCCTCGGGAGCTTTTTCGGCTTGCGCTGCCGCATCGCGACGAGCCTCCCACAGGCCGCGCGCTTGCTCATAGGCCTCTCGCGCCGCCGCCAGACGTTGCGCCGCGCCATGCTCCTGCTCGGCAAGAGGCTCAAGCGAAGCTCGCAGGCGACCTTCTTCCTCTGCAGTAATATTCGGAGTCGCAGCGTAGGCGGCGAGCTCGGCCTGCGCGTCAGCTTCGCATGCGCGGACCTCGGCCGTTGCGCTGGTTATTTCTTCGCGCAAGCGGCGGCGGTTCGAATCGATGCGGGCGAGCTCGCCTTTACACGCCGCCAATGCCTCGATTTTGGAATCGAGCGCCGAAAGGCTGCGTTGCACCTGCTCGCGCTCATCGAGCAACGAACGAAGCTCGACATCTTCGGCCTTCAACTCGTCGGCCTGGGCGCGCGCTTCCAGAAGTCGCTCTTTCACGCCATCGAGTTCGCGCTTCAGATTGGGGAACGATTCGGTTTCGGAAGCCGCACGGCTCATGAGCGCGGCAATACGAGCATCGAGGGCAGATGCCACATGGGCTGGGCTTTCCTTGGTTCCCGAACCTGCCGTGAGCAGCTTCGCCGAAATGTCGGGAGCGGCTTCGAGGGAGCGCAGCTCGTCGGCATCGAGCGAGAAAAGCGTTTGGAACGTTTCGCGGTCGATATCGTCGCAAATCGCCGAAAGCCACGCATCGTCGCCGATAAGGCCTTCGGCATTGCGAGCGCGGGAAACACGCCCAACCTCGCCCGTTGCGGCGTCGCAGAATAGAAGCGAACCCTCGCGGGCCGCTGCGCGGGGTTTGTAGGCGTTGCGCGACCCGCGCGCTTCAGGCCACCCAAAGAGCACGCCACCCACAAACGCGCGAGCGGTGGTTTTACCTGCCTCGTTAGGGCCATACACCACATTGAGGCCCGGCTTGAAAGGCCCGAGCGTGCGGTCGACGAAACGGCCAAACGCCGCCATATGCGCGCGCTGCAAATACACGTCCGCAGCGTTGTCGGCCTGAGCCATTTCGCTCGCACGCGGCGCTTCGCCCGATTTCGGGAAGCGCTCCGCCACGCCGCGCGGCTTCGCGCACGCGAGATTCTTCACGTGTTTTGGTGCGTGTTTCGGCGTCATAGCTGCTCACGCCCCTCCAAGAGTTCAAGGGCCGTATCTTCGGCACGCCCACACGCTTCTTCGAGATGACGGTCGATTCCCGCCGGCAAAGCGAGCCCGCGCGCGGCGAATTCCTGCTGCAAATACTCGATGGTTTCCTGTTTGTTGGCGGCGAGCTTCGCCGATTCGCGAAGAAGCGAGGCCTCGAACAAACCCGCAGCGCGCATCGCATCCCTATCGAGGGGAGAGGTGGTTTCATCAATGAGCGCATCGCAGAAAAATGACGGGTAGCGCTCATTAAGTTCGTCGCGCAACTCTTCAATATAGCCAGGCGTCGCGAGCATGCCGTGCAAAGGCGTTGCTCCCACGAGCGTGACGCGCGCAATCATTTCCTCGCATACCACCTGAGCATTCGCGTCGAACATCGCGCGAACGCATGCGCCAAGCGCATCTTCGACACCGGCGCAGGCCGACACGTCAACGCGCAAACGCTCCCACTCGACCGATTCGCACGCAATGAATTCGAGTTGGTTGGGCACGCCTTCCTCAAGCGTGACCGCGTAACAACCGCGATCGCCAACTTCCTTGATATCGCGTCCCTGCGCGCAACCGCAAAAGGCGATTTTGGTCTCGGCCGAATTGCGCGGGAAGCGGAAGTTCTTATGGATATGCCCGAGCGCCCAATAATCCATGCCGGAAGCATAGAGCGCGTCTTCGCTGGTGGGAGCCTTGTATGGATCCATCCACAAACCCGTATGCAGCATACCGACGACGAATGGAACGCGTACGCCGCACGCCGCTTCAGCCGCAGCGCGCGTCATGCCCGCCGCTATATCGCTTTCGGGCGCCTGGTTCGAAAAGCCGCGCGCGGCAATAATCGCGACAGGTTCGCCGTCGCGTTCGTAGGTGGCATAGCCGGGCTCATCGGAGCCGAACATACGCACATTTTCAGGAAGCTGGTCGCGCAGGCCCGCCCATGTGGCGTACGGGTCATGGTTGCCTGCGATCAGATACACGGGGATATGGGCATCGTGCAGGCGCTCGAGCCCCTGCAGAAAATGGCGATGATGCGCATAGCTCGGCTTATCGGTGTCGAACTCGTCGCCCGCGAACAGCACGAAGTCGACCCCGCGCTCAAGAGCCGCGTCGATCACGCGGTCGTACGCCTCGGGAATCGCTCGCGTAAGGCGATCGGCCCACTTTGGAGACAGGTCGCGCAGGCCGCGGAAAGGCGCACCCAAATGGATGTCGCCCGAATGAATGAATGTTATGCGCTCGCTCATATCCCGAGTGTACCCGATACCCGCGATGAGGGGCGCAGCATTCGCATCAACGACAGCGAAAAGCCGCTCGGCGCATCACGTTGCCCCAAAAAGAAACGCCGCTGCAAAGTGCGGCGGCGTTTGAAAGGCGGAAACGAAGCACGGGCGGGTTGCGATGCCCGCGAAACAATGTGGCCTACGCGGCAAAGCGCGCCTAAATCTGAGAAGCGTCGATGTAGTTGCCGAACTTGGTGTATTCGGGATTGAACGACAGCGTGATGTCGCGCGTGGCGCCGTTACGATGCTTCGCGACAATCAGTTCGGCGGTTCCCCATTCGGGGCGACCATCGGTCTCGGCCTCCATTTCGTCCATGGAGCGGTCGATAAACATAACGATGTCAGCGTCCTGCTCGATGGAGCCAGA
>CAKUEV010000163.1 GCA_934646845.1 uncultured Slackia sp. | reverse complement strand
TCAGAGGGCTTCGTGGGCACCGATGACTCGTCGCTCATCGAACGATTGGGCGGCAAAGTGCTCGTGGTGGAAGGCAAGCGCAGCAACATCAAGCTTACCGTTCCAGAAGATTACGCCATGTTGAATATGAGCTTGGGAGTTCAGCCTGACTAGTGAATCGGTCGAAATGGGGCAGGGACAAGTTCTCTGCCCCGTTTTTATAGGGCACAGGGCTCTTGAAGAGATAGGCTTCTCACTCCAAGCGCCACATGAGGCGCGAGTAGAGAGGCCCAAGACACTTTTATTGTGCCAAGCCGTCTCATCTTGTGCTCATCGGAAGAGGTTTTCCCTCTTGCGCCCGCCGCAAACTTCGTCGCGTTGAAGTGGGCTATAATCGTTCGGAACATTACGATTTCGTCTAAGACGAAGGGATTACTCGTGACAAACGCTATGAATATGCGCGTGGGCCTCGGCTTCGATGTGCACGCATTCGCGCAAGGCCGCAAGCTTATTCTGGGTGGTGTCGACATTCCGCATCATCAGGGGCTTTTGGGACATTCCGATGCCGACGTGCTTGCGCATGCCATCTCTGACGCGCTGCTCGGTGCTGCGCGTGCGGGCGATATCGGCAAGCTGTTCCCCGATACCGACCCGGCGTATGCGGGCGCCGATTCCATGGTGCTGCTGTCGAACGTCGCGAATCACGTGCGCGAGCTCGGTTTCGATATCGTCGATGTCGATAGCGTCATTTCGGCGCAGGCTCCCAAGCTCTCGCCTTTCCGCGATCAAATGCGCGAGAACTTGGCCCATGCTATGGGTATCGATATCGATCAGGTGGGCGTAAAGGCCACCACCACTGAATATTTGGGCTTCGAGGGTCGCGAGGAGGGCATTTCGGCTCAGGCCGTGGCCCTGCTTTCGAAACGATGTTGCTAGGGGCGCTTCCGTAACCGTATTTGCTCCCAACATCGAAGGAACCTATCGTGAATATTTTTAAAACCATCGCTGAAGACGTGAACAACGTTAAGCGTCTCGATCCTGCCGCGCAAAGCAAATTCATCATTTGGCTCACGTATCCGGGCCTGCATGCTCGTTGGAGCCATGTCGTCGAGCATTGGCTGTGGAACCACGGCTTGAAAAGCTTGGCGCGCATCTCGAGCCAGTTCACTCGTTTCATGACGGGCGTGGAAATTCACCCCGCCGCGAAAATCGGCCGCCGTTTCTTCATCGACCACGCCATGGGCGTGATTATCGGCGAAACGTGCGAAATCGGCGATGATGTCACGCTGTATCAGGGCGTCACGCTCGGCGGCACGGGTAAAGAGAGCGGCAAGCGCCACCCCACGCTCGGCAATAACGTCATGGTGGGCGTGAACGCGGCCGTTCTTGGCAGCATCACGATTCACGACAATTCGAAGGTCGGCGGCGGCGCGGTTGTCGTCGAGGACGTGCCTGAGAACTGCACCGTGGTCGGCGTTCCCGCGCGCGTTGTGGTGCGCAATGGCAAGCTCGTGCAGCAGGAAGAGAAAAACGCCGCTGCTCGTCGCGAATGCCTGCCCGACCCCACGACGGCCGACGTCGTCGAACTCCAGGCGCGTGTTGCTCGCCTGGAAACGCTGCTTGCAGCTCAGGCGCAAGGCAAAACCATCGGAAGTCCCGCGAAAACTACTCCCGACGTTGCGTCGGATTCGGAATAACCAGGAGGAATCGTGCAAATTTACAGCTCCCAAACCCATAAAAAGGCAGAGTTCGAGCCTATTGAGCCGGGCAAGGTGCGCATGTATGTGTGCGGCCCCACGGTGTATGACAATATCCACATCGGCAACGCTCGCACGTTTATCAGCTTTGACGTTATTCGTCGTTGGCTCATTGCAAGTGGTTACGAAGTGACGTTTGCCCAGAATCTGACCGACGTTGATGACAAGATTATCAATCGCGCCAATGAGCAGGGCCGCACGGCTGCCGAGGTGGCCACGGAATTCTCGAACAAGTTCATCGACGTCATGCGTCGCGCGAACGTGATCGACCCCGACGTGCGCCCGCGCGCTACGAAAGAAATCGGCCCCATGATCGCCATGATCAAAACGCTCATTGAGCAGGGCCATGCCTATGCGGTCGAGAATGGTGACGTGTATTTCTCGGTGCGCAGCGACGAGACCTATGGCGAAGTATCCGGTCGCAATATCGACGACCTCATGGTGGGCGCGCGCATTGAGGAAAACGAAATCAAGCGCGACCCGCTCGACTTCGCCTTGTGGAAGGCCGCCAAGCCGGGTGAGCCCAGCTGGAAAAGCCCCTGGGGCGAAGGCCGTCCTGGTTGGCATACCGAATGCGCTGCCATGGTGCATCGCTACCTGGGTGTGCCCATCGATATCCACGGCGGTGGCAGCGACCTTGCGTTCCCTCACCATGAAAACGAATGCGCGCAGGCAACGTGCGCATGGCATCAGGGCTTTTCGAACACGTGGATGCACACGGGCATGCTGTTGGTGAACGGCGAGAAGATGTCGAAGTCGCTCGGCAATTTCTTCACGCTCGAAGAAGTGCTCGAGAAGCACTCGGTGGCAGCGCTTCGCCTGCTTATGCTGCAAACGCACTATCGCAGCCCGCTCGATTTCAGCTTCGAGCGTCTGGAAGGCGCAGAAAGCTCGCTGGCTCGTATTGCGGGCACGGCTCAGAACTTGCGTTGGGCGGCGGCCCACGCGACGGGCGAGCCCGATGCCGCATTGGCTCAAAAGCTCGCCGATGCTGTTGCGGCGGCCGATGCCGAGTTCAAGGCATGCATGGATGACGACTTCAACACCGCAGGTGCCCTGGGCGCATTCTTCGGCTTCATCACCGAAGCGAACTCGTATCTCGATGCCGCCGACGGTGCGGTTGATGCCGAGGCGGTAGTTACGGCTGCCGAGTTTATCGAGCGCTCCATGGACGTTTTGGGCATCGAGCTTCCCGAGCAGGAGGCGGAGTTGCCTGTCGAAATCATCGCACTTGCTGCCGAGCGCGCTGGTTACGCCGGCGACGACACGGCCGAGGCTGCCGAGGCCCTTATTGCCGCTCGTGCTGAAGCGCGCGCCGCGAAAGACTGGGCCGTGGCCGATGCTATTCGCGATGCCCTGGGCGAGCTTGGCCTGGTGGTGGAAGATACCGCCGCCGGCGCTCGCGTCAAGGCGAAATAATCAATTCCGCCGTTCTCGCCGCGGCCGCAAGGGCCGCATGCGACCACGGCGGGCTACCGTTCGCTTCGCTCACTATGCGCCCGCCTGGCTTCGTTCAACTTTGGAATGAAGAACAAGTTTGAACTCAGACGGTCGCTTGCAGCCCCCGCGACCACGGCGAGAACTTTTCAAATATCGAAACCGTAAAGGAGCCCACGTGGCAGACTACATTGAAGGAAAACGTCCGGTCATCGAGGCACTGCGAGCGCAGATGCCGCTTATTTCGGTGCTTATGGCCGACAATGTTCAGCAAGATAGCCAAATCAAAGACATTTTGCGCAAAGCGAAGCAATACGATGTGCCGGTGAAAACCGTGCCGCGCAAGGTGCTCGACGAGCGCAGCGAACGCGGTAGCCACCAGGGCGTTATGGCGCATGCGAAGCCCTACCAGTATTCCAGCGTTACCGACATTCTGAAGATCGCTGAACGCGATGCCGAAAAGAACAACGGCGCTGCGCTCGTGGTGCTGCTCGATCACATTACCGATGCGGGCAACCTTGGTGCCATCGCGCGTTCGGTTGACGTGATTGGCGCGAGTGGCCTCATCATTCCGGGCAAACGCTCGGCAAGCGTGACGGCGGCGACGTACAAGAGCTCGGCGGGCGCCATCAATCATGTGCGCTGCGCCCAGGCGACCAACCTCGCTTCGGCGATTGACCGCCTGAAGAAGGCGGGCTTCTGGGTCGCTGGCGCGAGCGAGAAAGCTCAGCATACGGTATGGGATGCGCCGCTCTATGGCAAAATCGCGCTTGTGATGGGCAATGAGGCTGAGGGCCTTGCCCGTCTCACGCTCGAGAAGTGCGACTTCCTGGTGAAGCTGCCGCAGGCGGGCCATGTTGGTTCTCTCAACGTTGCCCAGGCATGCACGGCGGTCATGTATGAGTGGATGCGCCAGACCACCGTTCGCGCCGCCGAAGGCGAATAGCGGGGCATCTGTTCGCAATGGCAAAGCAACGCAGGAAATTATTGCTGGTCGATGGCTACAACGTGCTGCGCAGCGGTTCGCGCTACCGCGACATGCGCAACCCCGGCCCGAACCCCGATTACGATACCGATTCGTTCAATCGCGCTCGCGAGGCGCTCATCGACGATGTGGTGATGTACGCTGGCCGCGACTTTGAAGCGATCATCGTGTTCGATGGGGCCGACAACGAATTCTCCGATGGCAGCTTTGAAAAAATCGCTGGCGTGCGAATCATGTTCTCGCGTGCGGGCGATTCTGCCGACAAGGTAATCGAGAAGCTCGCATGGGATGCGCGCGCTCGCGGCATTGAAACCATGGTGGTGTCGAGCGATGCGGCCATTCAGAACACCGTATTCGGCGGCGGCGTCGATCGCATGAGCGCGAACGGCTTCAGTCGAGCGGTGACGGTGAATGCCCACGAGTTTCATTTGGACGAGTCGCCGAAAACGGCTGTGAAGAACACGGTTGCTGAGCGTTTGGGCGGCGATACGGTCGCGAAACTGAAGGCGCTTCGCGATTCGCTGTAGTGGGCGAATAAATGATGCTTTCGGCCATTGGCCTGGCGCGAAG
>CAKUEV010000162.1 GCA_934646845.1 uncultured Slackia sp. | reverse complement strand
AGTCGACCTTCCAAATGCAGAAGGTCCAGCCTCTTATGCAAGAGATCCAGAAGAAGTTCGCCGACGATCCCGTTCGTCAGAACGAGGAAATGCAGAAGCTCTACGCTGAAACCAAGTTCAACCCCTTGGCCGGCTGCGTGCCCATGCTCATTCAGATGCCGATCTTCTTGGCCATGTTCCAAACGCTGCGCGAGATTGGCTACTCGCACCCCGACGAGGTGTACAGCTTCTACGGCATGGTTGCCGACCTTACGAAAACGCCTGCAAACGTGATTTCCGACGGTTTCGGCGCGTTCTTCCCGTACTTGGTGCTCATGCTCGTGTTCGCTCTGGCCACGTTCTTGCCAATGGTTCTGCAGAACATCAAGAGCGATTCCGCCCAGCGCAATCAGATGCTTATCATGGGCGGCGTTATGACGATCTTCATGCTCTGGATTTCCTGGAGCTCGCCCGCAGGCGTTCTGCTGTTCTGGGGTGCCTCTTCCGTTATCGGTATTCTGCAGCAGCAGCTTACCATGCATCACCTGAAGAAGGTTGAGGCCGAAGCCGAGGCTGCTCGCATCGAGGTCGAGCCCGTCAAGGTTGATGTCGAGCGCAAGGCCAAGAAGAAGCGTCCGACCAAAAAGCACTAATATCGATCCGACCATGCCGCGCGCCACATCTGGCGCGCTTGCATATACAGAAAGGATTGAACCATGGCCGACGAAATCATGGACGATCAGGTTAATGAGGAAGCGGTCGAGGAAACCACCGAAGACCAGATCAAGGGCGATGAGCCGCACAGCGAAGAGCACGACGTGAGCGAAGAGGAACTCGACGAAATCGCCGATACCGCCATCGCTGCGCTGAAGGGCATTCTTGAGCACTTCGATGTGGGCGAAGTCACCATCGACGAGTACGAGGGCGACGAGGGCGAGCTTATTTTGGATATCACAGGCGACAACCTGGCTATCCTTATTGGCCGCCACGGCAAAACGCTTGACGCGCTGCAGTTCATCATTTCCGCCATTACGACGCGCACGATGGGCTTCCGCTATCCGGTCATCGTTGACGTTGAGGGTTACAAGAATCGCCAGCGTCAGAAAATCGAGTCGGTGGCATACTCCGCCGCTTGCCGCGCGAAGTCGCAGCATCGCAGCGTGAAGCTGCGCCCCATGACGCCCTACGAGCGTCGCCTGGTTCATCTTGCCCTGCGCAACGAGCCCGGCGTTGAAACCGCTTCCGAAGGCGAGGGTGCTGCCCGCCACGTGGTGATTATCCCCCGCTAGGAAACAAGCTTATATGCATGCTTTTAAGGCCCTTCTTCTGAAGAAGGGCCTTTCTTTATGGCGCGCCTTGGCCAACACGGTACAATTGCAGGCATTGAACACGCGCACCGCGCAACGAGAGAGGTTTCCATGGGCACGCTTCGCGATATATTGGCCACGCGTCACGGCATTGGTATCACCGAACAGCAGGAGCGACTCCTGTTTGACGACCTGCATGCCATTATGGAAATCAATAAGACCATGAACCTTACGCGTATCCTCTCCGAGGAGGATGGTGCGGTGCTGCATTTGGAAGACAGCGTGCTCGGCTTGCCGTATGTGAACGATGCGCCGGTTGGCCTCTACGGCGATTTGGGTACCGGTGGCGGTTTCCCTGGCATTCCCCTGTGTGTGCTTACGGGCCGTGAAACTCTGCTCGTCGATTCGGTCAAGAAGAAGGTTCGCGCTCTGGAGCCTGTCGCCGAAGAACTCGGCGTTGGCGATCGCCTTTCCACGTATGGCGGCCGTATTGAGGACCTCGCCCTTGAGCGTCCGAAGGGGTTTTCGGTGCTCACGGCTCGCGCCTTGAGCTCTCTCGGGTCGCTGCTTGAGCTGGCTTCGCCCCTTTTGCGCAAGAGTGGTCGTTTAGTGTGCTACAAGGCGCAGCCGACTGAAGAGGAACTTGAAATCGCCTTCGGCATAATGAAACCGCTTGGTTTCGAGCTTGTATGCGACGACAGCCATGAGCTCAGCGACGGTTCCACGCGCCGTATTTTCGTATTCCAGAAGGTGGCAAACCCGCGCATCGCGCTTCCTCGCCGCGTCGGCATGGCGCAGCGCAATCCCCTTACGCCCGCCGATTTCGTTCAGAAGAGCAATCAGAAGAACAAGAAGCGTCGATAGCAAACTCGACCCCTCCGTCTCAAGACTGCTCACGAGAAGCGTCGCCCACGCGGTTGGATATTCTCGTCTCGGGGGTTGTTTCAGGAAGCGTCGATATCGTGTTTGGGTCCTTCCGCATCATAGCTGCCGATGTGCCAAAAATTGGCGAACCAGGAATTTTTGGCACGGCTATGGATTGCTGCGGCTAATTCCCTTACTGAATATATAATGGAACAACCTAGCGACGGAAATGCGCTCGACGGCTCGCCCGCGAGATTCGCAATGGCTTGAGCCTCGCGTTTTTACCGTCGGTTTCGATGTTTCACGTGAAACATCCTTCATCTTCGCTCTACATTGGCTATAAGCCTCGCATATACACGCAGTATCAATGAAGGAGGACGCGTGGGACTGTTTGATGGTTTGAAGAACCAGAGTCGTAAGCCTAAGAATCAGGAAGGCAACGCCGTCGAAAGCGAACAGGTCGGCTACAACCCTGAGAATGCTCCGGTTATCGAGCGCGACCCAAATGTTTCACGTGAAACATCCGCCGTTTCTTCCACCCAGGATGACCTTCAGGCTGACGCATACACGAATGAACCCGCTCCTTCTGAGGCGGTATACACCGCAACCCCGCTCCGCTCGTATGCGGAAAAGAAACCCGTGAGGCACGTCGTGGGCACCACGAAGGTTATCGCGATTCTTAACCAGAAGGGTGGCGTCGGTAAATCCACGACGACCATCAACCTTGGTGCGGCATTGGGCGCCATGGGGAAACAGGTGCTGCTTATCGACCTCGATCCGCAAGGCAATACCTCGAGCGGCTTGGGCATCGAAAAGAACCTTTTGAATGAATGCATCTACGATGTGCTCATCAGCGACACCCAGCTTACCGATATCATCATTCCCGATGTGTGCGAAGGCCTCGATGTTGCCCCCGCGACCATCAACCTTGCAGGTGCCGAGGTCGAGCTCGTTTCCGAAATGGCTCGCGAAGGACGCCTGAAGGAAGCGATTGGCCATGTGCGTGGCAAATACGATTACATTTTCATCGACTGCCCGCCTTCGCTCGGCCTGCTTACGGTGAATGCGCTTGTTGCTGCCGATAAGCTGCTCATTCCCATCCAATGCGAGTTCTATGCGTTGGAAGGCGTGACGAAGCTGCTCGATTCAATGAAACGCGTGAAGAGCCTTCTGAATCCCGGTTTGGAAATCTACGGCGTGCTGCTCACGATGTATGACGGACGCACCACGCTTTCGAAGCAGGTTGCTGCTGAGGTGCGTAATTTCTTCGGTCGCACGGTTTTCGACACGGTGATTCCCCGTACAGTTAAAATCTCTGAAGCGCCGAGTTTCGGCCAACCGATTAATGAATATGACCCGACTGGTAAAGGCGCGGAAGCGTACTGCGCCCTTGCAAGAGAGGTGAGCCAGCGTGGCTAAAAATAAGAAGGCCGGTCTCGGCCGTGGTTTGAATTCTCTGCTTGGCGGGTATGAAGCACCTGCCGAGCCTGCTCGTGTAGCGCCAGAGCGTCAGGTTGAACGCGTTGAGAAGCAGGCGACTTCGGTTGCGGAGCCCGCACCCGCTGCGCCTGCTCCTGTTATCGAACGCGAAGTGATTCGTGAGGAAGACCTCGCTCCCGAAGATCGTGAAACGCTCGATGGCGAGAAGTATTCCGCGCCGAAGCAGTATGCGAAGCCGACCGCTGCAACCGAGCCGTTGAGCGCGCGCATTGCGGTGAAGGATGTGGTGGCGAAGACGGAACTCATCGAGGAGCCCGACGGCGTAACTATTAAAAGCGTCACCGAGCGTCCCGCGACGCCCGCCGCCCGTTATATGGAAGAAACCAATCGTCCGAGCGCTCTTGATGCGCGCTTGATGCAGCGCGAAGTTGCGCCCGCTCCTCAAGCAACGGTTCCTGCGCCTCAGGCGGCGGCTTCCGTCGCAACTCAGGTTCAGTCCCAAGGGTCCCAAGCTGAAACCGCTGCGGCTTCTGAATCTTCCGCTGAAGCAGCACCCCATCATTTGGATGAAGTGCCTATCGAATTGGTGCATCCGAATCCGAACCAGCCGCGTATGCATTTCAATAAGGAAGAGCTCGACGAGCTGGCTCTTTCGATTGAAAAAGACGGGCTGCTGCAGCCTATCTTGGTTCGCGAAGACGCCCAGGGCTACGAGATTATTGCTGGCGAGCGCCGTTGGCAGGCCTCTCAGCTTGCTGGCCTGAAGAAGGTTCCGGTTCGCATCAAAGAGGCCGACGATATGAAGGTGCTCGAGCTTGCGCTTATCGAGAATCTTCAACGCAGCGATCTGAACCCCATCGAAGAGGCGTATGGCTACAAGCGCATGATGGAGCGTGGGAATCGCACTCAGTCTGAAGTTGCAAGCGCGGTTTCGAAGGGCCGCTCGACCATCGCGAATGCTTTGCGCTTGCTCGACCTTCCCGAAGATGCCCAGCAGATGCTGTACGAGGAGAAGATCACGGCAGGCCACGCCCGTGCGATTTTGGCTATTCCTTCCGATGAGGGCCGTGCAAAGCTCACCGAAAAGCTTGCCAAAGAAAAGCTTTCGGTTCGCGAGGCCGAATCGCTTGCTCGCCTGA
>CAKUEV010000161.1 GCA_934646845.1 uncultured Slackia sp. | reverse complement strand
CTGGGGAAATGCTATGGTCTCTTGGGGAACGATATTCGGCGCTTTGTTCGGCCGCATGACGAATGTTGCTTGTCAAAACGACGGGGTTTTGCTTTCCGTTATTGCGTCGTGCATCGTGCTTGCTCTTGTGGTGTACATGCTGTTCGTTGTTGGGGAGTTCAGATTCTCGAAAACGATTGAGGAGGTTTCTCCCGTGCCCGAGGTGCGCGTCGTCGAACGCGAAAGCGGCGAACAAGCTTTCGAGGACCGGTTGCTCCAGTTTGCGGAAGATGCCCATTTGACGGAACGCGAGCGCGAGGTTTTCGGCCTTCTGGCTCGTGGGCGCAATGCGCGATACATTCAGGAAACGCTCGTCGTTTCCTACAACACCGTGAAAACGCACGTCTCGCATGTGTATGCGAAGCTCGGCGTCCATTCCCAGCAGGAGCTCATCGATGTTGTCGAAAGCGGGGCATAGATCGACGGTAGTTTGCCCTCCATCTCACTGTCGCTACGATCCCGCAACGAAATCGAATGGTTGCGCAGGATCTTGCCGCGAGGCTTCTCGAAGCTGCCGAAGCGCGCTCCCATTCCCCCAAATGCGAAATAATTTTCATTTTGGGGAATTGCGCTCCTGCTTTTGCTGCTTGGCATGCAAGTTAATGGTTGCGCGAGTATTGCGCTTGAGAATGAGCGCCATTCGGGGAAAGGGGCGCCAGTCGTCGCCAGCTCGCTGTCGCTACGAGGCTGCAACGAAATCGATGAGCTCTTGCTTGCTGTGTACGTCGAGCTTTCGATAGATATTGCGCCGGTGGGTGATGGCCGTTCCTTCCGATATCACCAATTCTTCCTGAACGCGCGCGAGGGTGTTGCCTTGCGCAAGAATGATGAGAACCTCGAGTTCTCGAGGGGTCAGGCCACATTCGAGGGCGATGTTCTTGCATTTCGATACGAAAGAATGGTCGTGGCGCCTCTCGCCGGCATCGGTTTGGGGGCCGGCGTTCTGGTTGTTAGGCGCGGTCGCGTCCATCACTGGCCCTGGCGACGGTTTCGTCTGCTTTTCTTCGTGAATTGCTCCTTCTGGCACGTGGAATGCGAGTTTGCCTCGACTGAAAAGCGCCACTTCGTGAAGCATGTCTTTGGTGATAAGCGTGTTGGTTGCCAGGAAGAGCAGCATCACGCAGGCCATGCTCGTGCTGCAAATGAGCATGGTGCCGTCATTGCTTCGGTCAACGATTCCGGCAAATTGGGGAACGAAGCTTTTCACGAATATGACTATGGCGAGTCCTGCAAGCACGCCAACGCAGAGGAACAAGACGTTCCGACCAAGGGCAGACTGGCCGCATTTCGCATATTCTCGATCGATTTCGCACGATACGAGCAGCGTGATTCCGGCGAGCGACACCACCCAAACCATGCTGAAAATCAGAACGAGCCACATGTTGAATTCGGTGCCAGGGGAAATGGGAAAGAAGCTGAGCAGCGCAATTGCGAAAAGCGCTCGGAGCGAACCGAACGGGTCGGGCTCGCGGTTCGGCAGCCAGCCAATTGCGACGATGCCCGCGAAAAGCACGAACGCGAGGGGCGCCCAGGCGTTGATCATGGCTGCGACTTGGATGGAATCGCCGATGAATGACGCATCGCTCGAGACGAACAGCGAAATAGGCACGGTCGAAGCTGCCCCTAGAAGGAGCATCGCCCCAGCTGCCCGTTTATTGAATGATTCTATTTTTGCGCGAAGGAGCTTTGAATCGATTGTTGAGGGGTCGACTCGAGGACGGTCTAAGCGAGGCCTTGTAAGACAGGACGCCGCAACGAAGGCGAGGGATGCCGCAAAGGCAACCGGGGCAGGCAAAAATGGCAAAACGAAGAGAATGGCGCAGGCGATAAAAACTGCCATGAGCGCTACGAAAGTGGCTTGTTTTGGCGCAAGGCACATAAGGCACCGCTCCAGTTGAAGAACGCTTATGCCGCTTGAACATCCGATAAGGGCAAACGCGATGCAGCTGGTAGGGGCGTCGCCTTCCGATTGCCCGATTGCCAAAAGCAAGGCGGTGCCGAATGCGTATGTGGCGATTGCTCCAATGTCGAGTACGTGGCCAGAGTCGTTTCTAAGCGTTTCCCGCATGAAGTGCATGACGCACGTCATCGCGAGGAGAGCTGCGGCAAAGTAGCACGCAAGAGGAAGTGCGCGTTCGATAGGCAGCCCGGACCACTCGACGTGTTGCGCGTAGCAGACAACCGGAATCCAAGAGACCTGCAGAGCGCAGCTAATGGCGCTTTTGATCGACGTGTTGTTTGCCGCTTTCGACGATACGTTGTCCATTCGAGCCCCCTCCGTGCACGATTCGAAGGCGCATTGCCCATGCGTTCATTCGCGTTCCCTTTTGCGAGCATCTCTTTCTCGCGCGAACATTCAAATCGCGATTTCCCCGATGACAAAATAGCAGGTTTTCGGTCGAGTGTTTTCTTCTGCGGAACAAATACTCTGTAACAGATGATTCATGAACTGGGCAAACGTAATTCATTTGCTTAGGGGGATTTGCGACAGCCGATTGTGGCGTACGTTTTTCGACGTATTCGATGAAGCTGAGGAAAGGAGGGAGAAATGAATAATTCGATTCGAAACAAACGCAAAACGAGGGTGCGCGCAGCGTGTGCCGTAATGGGCGCGATGTCAATCTTGGCACTGGCCTTGTATGGCTGCCAACCCTCCCAGGCGAGTGACACTGCGAGCAAGTCCGACGCGGCTGCGACGGAAAGCATCACGCTGACCGACTGGTCGCCGAGCACCGATTGTGCGACGTGCCATTCCAACGAGGTCTCGTCTGAGGCCGATACGGCATGCACGGCATCGAAGCACGCATCGCTTTCGTGCGCCGACTGCCATTCCGACACCGAGAAGCTTGCCAAGCTCCATAACGGTACGAGCTCGGACGATCGTCAGCCGACTCGCCTGAAGCAGACTGAGGTGACGAGCGAGGTGTGCCTTGGTTGCCACGACCAAAGCGAGCTTGCCCAGAAGACGGCATCGGTCACGGCTCTCACCGATTCGAACGGCAAGACGGTCAACCCGCACGATTTGCCGGCAACCGAAACCCACCAGGCCATCACCTGCACGAATTGCCACACCATGCATTCCGAGCAGACAGACCTTGACGGCGACGCGAAATCGTACTGCACGAGCTGCCACCACGCCGATGTGTTCGAGTGCTATACGTGCCATCAGCATAGCTAGTTAGAAATTCGCCCCGGCGAAAGGGGATTTCACGGGGCGATAGCAGTGCGCGTCATGCGCGAATAAAGAAAGGGGAACGAAATGGAAGGGAATGAAATGGGACTTTCTCGTCGTAATTTCCTGAAGGGCGCTGGTCTTGCCGCTATCGGCGCAGCCGCCGCAACCAGCCTGGGAGGCTGCGCGTCTTCCGAGTCTTCGGCAGACTGGATGCCTTCGAAGTGGGATTTTGAAACAGACGTGCTCGTTATTGGCTACGGCGGCGCAGGCCTGTGGGCCGCGGTCACCGCGAAAGATGAGGGCAACAGCGACGTGCTCGTGCTCGAAAAGGCGCCGTCGCGCGGCGGCGGAAACAGCTCCATCAACATGGGCGAATATACCTGGATTGATGACGTGGACGGAGCCGTGAAATACATTACCGGCTTCACCAAGGGCCATACGCCCGAGGAAATTGCGCGCGCATGGGCCGAAGAGTGCTACAACAACATGGACTATTGCGACCGTTGGGGCGTAAAGACCGAAAAGAAGAAGGGCACCAACGCTTCCGGCGGAACGTCAAGCTGCGAGTATCCGTGGCTCGATGGCGCAGAGGCTATGCATGTGTGCTCGTTCGGCGATGCGACGAAGGGCGGCAACGAAGGCTGGCACACGCTTGACCAGGCTCGCGCCGACTTGGGCATCGAAGTTAAGTTCAGCTGCCATGACGAAACCTTGATTCAGAACCCCGAAACCAAGGAAATCGTCGGCGCCTACACCTACATTGGCGACGATGGCACGCAGTACGCCATCAAGGCTCGCAAGGGCGTCATCATGACTACTGGTGGCTTTGAGTTCAACGACGAGCTGAAGAATACTTACTGCAAGTGCTACCCGATGAACGGTTTCTACGGTTGGCCTTTCAACACGGGCGACGGCATCAAGATGGTGCAGGATGTTGGCGCGCAACTGTGGCACATGAATAACATCATCGGCTCGTACAACGCATGGTTCAAAGATTTCGAGTGGAAATACGCGTTCACTCTTACCCCCAAAGCGAATAACTACGTGATGATTAATCGTTTGGGCGATCGCTGGATCGCCGAATCGACGTTCCTGAGCCCGCATGTCGGTTGGCACGAGTTCGAGAAGTTCAACGACGAGAAATTGTGCGACTTCGAGCGCATTCCGACCTGGGTCGTTCTTGACCAGAACGTTATTGATGCGGGACCGCTCGGTGCTACGGCCGGCGGCACTCTGAACACGCCTGGCGGATCGACCACCATCGGAATGACGCTGAGCGACATTCCCGAGGAATGCGGCCAGTATCCTGGCTGGAGCGAGGACAATTCGACCGAAATCCAGAAGGGCTGGATTCTGAAAGCCGACACGATCGACGAGCTTATTAAGAAGATGGCCGAGGTCGACGATACTCCCGATGTGGAGGCCGTGAAAGCGACCATCGAGAAGTACAACGGCTACTGCGCTGCTGGCAGCGATCCCGATTTCCAGCGTACGGAAACCACGCTTGCGCCGGTTTCGACCCCGC
>CAKUEV010000160.1 GCA_934646845.1 uncultured Slackia sp. | reverse complement strand
GTTCGATTGCGCCAAAACGCCCGAGAAAAGCGACCAGAGCACGCCGCCGTCGCTCGTGAAGCAAAGCGACGGAACGTGGACCGTTGGGTCGGGCCCGCATAACATTTTGAAATGCGCATCGGAATTCGCGCTCGCCAATCGAGACGTGTGCACAACGTATCTCGGCAGTCTCATCGATTGCGCGGCGACAATGTACGCATTCGGCCGCCAGTTCCTTGGCGCGGACGATTCCGTGAAAACCGCCGCGCCCATCAAGCGTCTTGGCCTTATGCGCGATGCCGCCTCGCTGGTCGATGGCGCTCAGGCCCTTGGCATCGATATGTCTACGCGCAGCGCACACCGCATTTTTGCAGGGGAAATAGCTCCGCTCGCGCCGCTTCTCGAAACGCTCGATCGCGTGCGCGAGGGCGAGCTGGAATCAACGAAAAAGGCCGCAAAGCCAACCGCTTCCGCGAACCGCGACTTTCGAGGCCTCAAAATTTCGCCCGACGATTTGGAATCGTTTTCCTCAGCGTTGAAGAAGGCATATGCCGAACTCGCCGAATCGTATTACCTCGAAGCCGACGTTGAGCCCTCAATACGAATATCGGGCGATAGCGTGCACGTGGCTTTCCCGCTTTCGAAGCTTTAGGGCAGCTTTGGGCAACATTGCCTATTGAACCGCGCTTTCCCGCGTGTGAGTAATGTGGCTCAAGCGTGCTCACGCGCAGTTCAGCCGCTCTATGCGGTACAATCGGCCAGATAAAAAGATGCTTGAGCCCCTAAGGCATACATACAACATAACGCACTCTAAACATCGTAGAAGGACGCACATGCCAGAGCATTTTGAAAACGGGCAGCATGCAAGCTGCTTGAAGGTATCGTCGAAATCGTCACCTGCATCGGTCGCTGGCGCCATTGCCGGCATGATTAAAGACGGTTCGTGCGTAGAAATTCAATCGGTCGGCGCGGGTGCAGTGAACCAGGCGGTGAAGGCCATCGCGATTTCTCGCGGCTTTCTGTCGCCCATCGGCATCGAAATCGTTTGCGCGCCGTCGTTTGCCGATATCGTGATCGATGGCGAATATCGCACCGCCATCCGCTTCAACGTCGAACGCCGCTCGTAAATACCTGTACAACAGATCTCTATAGAAAGAGGTAGCTCGCTGTATGCTGTCTCCCATTTCCGATAAGACCTTTTTCCTGCAAGTTTTCGGTTGCCAAATGAACGAACACGATTCCGAGCGAATCGCGGGCATGCTCGAATCGCTCGGCGCGGTTCAGGTACCCGAGCTCGAAGAATCTGAAATCGTCGTATTCGTGACGTGCTGCGTGCGCGAAGCCGCCGATACGCGCCTTATGGGCCAGGTCGCCTCGATGAAGAATATTCCGCTTCCGCTGGGTAGCAAGCTCGACAAGCGCATCGTGTGCATTGGCGGCTGCATCGGCCAGCGCGACGGCGCGAAGCTCATGGAAAAGCTGCCTCATGTCGATGTGGTGTTCGGCACGCAGAATATCGATCGCTTGCCACGCCTTATTGAATCGGTGCTGGTGGGCAAGGGACACCAGGCCGAAGTGTACGAGGCCAGCGAGAAATTCGCCACCGACCTGCCCAGCAAGCGCGTGCACGCATGGGCCGCATGGCTGCCCATTACCTCGGGCTGCAACAACTTCTGCACCTATTGCATTGTGCCTTACGTGCGAGGCCGCGAAAAGTCCCGCACCATCGAAGACGTGGCCGCCGAAGCGCGGGCACTTGTCAACGATGGCGTAAAGGAAATCACGCTGCTCGGCCAAAACGTGAACTCCTACGGGCGCGATTTATATGGCGAGCCGCGCTTCGCCGACGTGCTGCGCGCGGTGGCCGCTACAGGCGTCGAGCGCATTCGCTTCGCAACCTCGCATCCGAAAGATTTGACCGACGAGGTCATTGCGCTGTTCGGCGAGCTGCCCAACCTCATGCCCGCGCTGCATTTGCCGGTTCAGTCGGGCAGCGATCGCGTGCTCAAGGCCATGAACCGCCGCTATACCGCTGAGCACTATCTTGACCTGGTGCGAAAAGTGCGCGAGGCGAACCCCGATGTGGCGCTTTCGACCGACATCATCGTGGGCTTCCCGGGCGAAACCGAGGAAGATTCCCAGGCCACGGCGAACCTTGTGCGCGAGGTGGGCTATGGCCAGGTGTTCACGTTCATCTACTCGAAGCGCGAAGGCACGCCGGCGGCAAAAATGGACGATCCAACGCCGCATGAAACGATTCAGCGCCGCTTCGACGAGCTTGTCGACATCGTGCAGGAAGGCGCCCATGAGCAAAACCAGCGCTTTACCGGCCGCGTGCTCGATGTGCTTGTCGAGGGCACGTCGAAGCGCGATGAAGACGTGCTTGCGGGCCGCAGCCCGCACAATGTGACCGTGCACGCGCCCATTCCCGCCGGCAAAACCATCGACGAGCTCGAAGGGACCATTGTGAAGGTTCGCATCGACGAATCGCTCACCTGGTATTTGTCGGGCGAGGTCGTCGATGCCTAAGACGAGCGAGAAGCCAACCCTTGAGCTGTCGCAGCCCGTTATCGTTATTGTGGGTCCTACGGCGTCGGGCAAAACCGATGTCGCGCAGGAAATCGCGCGTCGCGTAAATGGGGAAGTGGTATCGGCCGACTCCATGCAAATTTATGAAGGCATGGATATCGGCACGGGTAAGCTGCCCGCAGCCGAGCGTGTGGTGCCGCACTGGGGCTTCGATATTCGCAAGCCGGGCGAGGCGTACTCGGCGTCGCTGTTCCAGGAATACGCGCGAACATGTTTCGCCGACATCGATGCGCGCGGCAAGCGCTGCGTGCTCGCGGGCGGCACGGGGTTCTATGTGCGGGCTGCGATTGACGACTACGATTTCGCGTCGGGCGAGCAGGTAGGCAACCCCGTGCGCGAGAAGTGGGCCGCGTTTTTGGCCGAGCATGGCTCCCAGGCGCTTTGGGATGCGCTCAACGAGCGCGATGTGGAAAGCGCCGCCATCATTCATCCCAACAACTCTAAACGCGTGGTGCGCGCGCTCGAGATGCTCGAGCTCGACGGCGTTTCGTATGCCTCGCAGCACGAAGGGCTTGCCACGCTCGGCCAGGTGGTGCCAGCGCTCCTTTTCGGGCTTTCGGTTGACCCCGAGCTTTTGAAAAAGCGCATCAACGCACGAGTCGACGGCATGTTCGAAGCGGGGCTCGTCGATGAGGTTCGCGCGCTTTGCGAGCAAGGCTTCACCGAGGCGCTCACGGCGCGTGAGGCTATTGGATATAAAGAAGTGGTTGCCGCGCTCGAAGGCCGTTGTTCCATGGAAGAAGCCTCCGAGGCCATTAAGCTTGCTACGAGGCGCTATGCGAAACGCCAGCGTTCATGGTGGCGCCATGACGAACGGGTGCGTTGGGTCGCCGCAGACGATGGCGACGTCGCGCGCATGGCCGATGAAATCCAACAGTTGCTCTAGGAGGCCTGCGTGTCTTTCGCCGATTCACTTTCTACGATGGACGAGGGTTGCGAACGCGCCATTCTCGTTGGCATTCAACTCAAGGGCGACGATGCCTCAACGCTCACGTCGTCTCTTGAGGAACTCGCGCGTTTGACCGACACGGCGGGCGCCGAAGTGGTTGCGACCACCTACCAAAAGCTCGATGCACCAAACCCGCGCACATTCGTCGGGTCGGGCAAGGCGGAAGAAATCGCCGAAATGTGCCATGCGTATGCGGCCGATATCGTGATTTTCGACGATGAACTCACGCCATCGCAGCAGAGCAATTTGGAAAAGGCTGTGCCAAAAGATGTGAAGGTTATTGACCGAACGGCGCTCATCCTTGATATTTTCGCGCTGCATGCCACCACGAAAGAGGGGCGCCTGCAGGTGCGTCTGGCGCAAAACCAGTACTTGCTGCCGCGTTTGCGCGGCATGTGGGCGCACTTGGCGAGCAATCGTATGGGCGGCGGCGTGGGCTCGCGTTTCGGCGAGGGCGAAAGCCAGCTTGAGGTCGACCGTCGCATGGTGCGCAAGCGCATAACCTCGATTCGCCGCGAGCTCGAGCAGGTTTCGCGCATGCGCGAAACGCAGCGAAGCGCGCGCTATGCATCGGGCGTATTCAAAATCGCCGAGGCGGGTTACACGAATGCGGGCAAATCGAGCCTGATAAATCGCCTCGCCGGTGCCGACGTGCTTTCATACGACAAGCTTTTCGCCACGCTCGATTCGACCACGCGCAAGCTCGTGTTGCCCGAAGGCCGCGAAGTCACGCTTACCGACACCGTCGGCTTCATCCAAAAGCTTCCGACGACGCTCGTCGAGGCGTTCAAGAGCACGCTCGACGAAATTCGTGGCGCCGATTTGGTGCTACACGTGATCGATGCGTCGTCGCCCGAGCGCGAAATGCAAATGAAGGCTGTCGAGGAAACCCTGCAGCAAATCGATGCGCAAACCATTCCGCGCATCACGGTGTTCAATAAAATCGATTTGGTCGATGACACGCAGGCAGCGGCGCTTGCGCGATTGCACCCCAGTGCGGTGTTCGTGTCGGCTGCGACGGGGCAGGGGTGCGACGAGCTTATCGAAGCCATCGCGCGCGCCGCTACGGCGACCGACAAACCATGAATGTTGCCGTGCCGTTCTCGCGCGGCGATTTGGTATCGCTCGCTCACTCGAAATGCACCATTATTGCTGAGGCGTTTGATGAAAATGGAGCAAATCTCACGGTTCGCGTTCCCCGCGATTTATTAAGGCAATTTGAGCCCTATAAGAT
>CAKUEV010000159.1 GCA_934646845.1 uncultured Slackia sp. | reverse complement strand
CCGTAATACCCACCGCGATAGCGCGGGCATTGATCTTATCGAGCAGGAAGCCAATGATGAGCGTGCCCACAATCGAAATGTGTGCTGCGAGCGAAGTGCCCGTATTGTATTCGCCAATCGTCATGCCCAAATCGCCCACGATTTGCGCCTGGAAAAGCGACATGCAGTTCACGAAAGCCGTGTAGCATGTTGCCATGATCATGAAGCCGCCGATGACAATCCACCAGCCGTAGAAGAAGCCTTTTTTCTCTGTGCCGCCCGTCTTCGGCGCGCCGCCCTGCGCACCATTCGCGACTTGTTCTTCTGCCATTGTTCTTCCTTCCAATATGGCCCCCGCTTGCACGGAAAGCCGCAGATATAACGCGTAAAGGTACGACGAATGAGCACTTTAGTCAACTAAAGTTTTCAACTTATTTGCCTTTTAGCTGGATTTTTTTGAGACATTTACCATGAAAGCGCGTAGAATCGCTCGCCGAACTCTTCAGAACTTCGGCTTGCCCGAGGCTGCGGCCCAGGCGGAAAGCGAGGCACCAATGCCGACATCCATCAATTTCTTCGAAGAGGCGACCGCGCTCAAAGAGCAACTCGTTGCATGGCGCCGCGACATCCACCAGATGCCGGAAATCGGACTCGAAACGCCCAATACGAGCGCGTATATCCAATCGGAGCTCACCAAGCTCGACATTCCCTTCCACACGATCATCAACGGCTCGGGCGTTGTCGGAATCATCGGAGAGGGCGAGCCGTGCCTTATGCTGCGAAGCGACATTGACGGCCTGCCGATGGCTGAAGAATCGGGCGAGGAATTCGCATCGACCAACGGCAATATGCATGCCTGCGGCCATGACATGCACGCGGCCACTTTGCTTGGCGCCGCCCATATTCTGAAAGCGCACGAAAGCGAATTGAAAGGCGCGGTGAAGCTGTTCTTCCAACCAGGCGAGGAAGGCTACAACGGCTCTGACGAAGCAATTGCTGAAGGCGTGCTCGAAAACCCGCACGTCGACCGCGCGTTCGCGATGCATGTGGTCTCGACGGTACCCACGGGCGTTATCGTGTACGGCGAACGACCCATGGCCGCGGCGTACAACTGGAAAATCGTCGTTGAAGGCGTGGCGGGCCATGGCTCCATGCCCGACTCGTGCGTCGACCCCATCACTGCCGCCGCCCACATCCATATTGGGCTTCAAGAGATTCTCGCCCGCGAGATTTCCCCCATGAGCGAGCTCGTCATTACCTGCGGCGCATTCAACGCGGGCGACGCCGGCAACGCGATTCCGCAGTCGGCCACGATGCAAGGAACTATTCGCGTGTTCGATAAGAAAACTGAGGAGCTCGCGAAAAAGCGCATCACCGAAATCGCAAGCGGCATCGCCCAAACCTACCGCTGCACGGCAACGACAACCTTCGGCCGCCCGAGCCCCGCGGTGTTCAACGACAAAGAATTCATGGAGCAATGCGTCGAATACACCAAGCAGACGCTTCCCCAGGCGCAACTCTACGGCGGCGCGCACGGCATGGGCTCTGAAGACTTCGGCAGCATCTCTCAAGCCTGCACCGCAAACTACATGATGATTGGCGCAGCTGCCGGCCCGCTCAATGAATGCTATGGCCAGCACAACCCGCATGTTCGCTTCGATGAGAACGCGCTTCCCATGTCATGCGCGCTTTACGCAAGCGTCGCGATGAATTGGCTGGACGACAACGCGAAGTAGGCGAATCGCGCCATATCGCTTCAGATCGCTTCAGGTGAATGGGCTCACGCAATGTGGGCCCATCTCCATTTACGTAAAAAGGTAAAACGCTGGCATGGCTCGTGGATAAAAGTCTCTTAAAGCCCTTTCGCCATCTCTTCCAAACGACGAACGCGATGGTACACTGCGCTTTTCGACAACGGCGGATTGGCGCGCTGGCCAAGTTCTTTAAGGCTTGCATCGGGGTTTTGCAGGCGCAATTTCACAAATTCCTGCAAGCCTGGCGAAAGTTCCGCCATTTTGCCGCTCTCGGCGAGCTTTCGAATGCTCACAATCTGATCGATGGCGGCTTCGGCGCTTTTCGCCTGGTTCGCGACTTCAGCGTTCACCTTACGATTGATTTCATTGCGCACGCTTTTGCGAACGCGCTCGTTTTCCATGGCGAGCGCGCACTGATGCGCGCCGACAAATGCCAAGAATTCCGAAATCGCTTCCCCACTCTTGAGGTAGACGATGTATGAGTTGCGGCGATGCAGCACGCGCGCATTGATGTCACGGTCCGCCATGAGCTGCACAAGGCCGTTTGCCAATTCCTCGCTTTCCACGGTGATCTCGAAGTGGAAATCGCCGCGGGGCTCGGCGATAAAGCCGCTGCCCAAAAACGCTCCGCGCAAATAGGCAGCCGCGCAGCACGTCTTCTCGACCAAATGAGGAAGAATTCCCATTTCGATACCAGTTTTTGCAAGAATTCCCAAATCGTGCAACGCTGGCTCGAGGTTCGGCTGCGAAGGGACGGTAATGAGATAGTTCGGGGTTTTATGGAGCACGCTGCGTCGTACCGTAAGCTCGGTTTTCAGCTTATAAAGCGTGTGCAGAGAACGAATGACGAGGCGCGCAACCGAGCTGATTTCTGTCGCAATCTCGAGCTTGTATCGCCCCGGACCAGAAAACAACAACGTGCCCTCAATGCGAGCGATTGCGGCAAGTGTAGCTTTATCGCAATGGCTGCACGTAGGAATCACGCGCGTGAGTTCATCTTTGACATCAGCGGTAAACGACATGAATAGAGGCTTTCTAGGCTTTAGGAGCGAGTCGAACGCTCAGTATACCGCAAATCACCTGCAAAATGGGGCATTGAGGAAGCTCAATTGAACGATTGCCCTGCTCATTGATTCGAACGCCCATCGCGACCCAATACTTGCGAAGGAACACGACACACCCGAGGAGCGCAGCCGAACGACCTGAATTCGCATACCATTCTATTCAAGGTCAGCACATGATCGACACACGCGCGAGAGGCGCGAACATGGGCCGATGCGGCAAAGCAACCAAAATGGTCCCTATAATCTATTCAACGGAGGGTCACAACGCAGCAGCATAGCAGCATGGTGGCGAAGCGGCGCACGCCAGCATGCCACCGCCACAACGCGACGACATGGCACATCATCGCTATTCCGTCGTACGCACCTTCACCATATCGGCAGCACGTCGCTCCACCTCGCGGTCCCTCGCGAAACGAGGCTGCGTGCGAGAAAGGCGCAGAACCGTGCGGAACGCATTGCGCAGCGCAATCGGGTCGTGCCACGTGGGACGTTCGGGGTCAACGAGGTCGCGAACCATAACGACCGTGCCGTGCGACTGGATCAGGTCGGCGTCGTCGCAGGAAATGCGCACGGGACGAATCTCCTCGCCATGCACCCCGATTTGACCAGAACGAGCATCAAGGTCGACTCGTTCACAAGCGCCATCGCCAGGATGGAGAGAATCGACGCTATGAACGAGCATGTAATCGACGAGCCCCTCCATGCCGTGCCGGCACAGCGCCTCATAATGCTCGAGTGCCGTCATGCCGCGCGTCTCGCCTTGCTGATCGGCGAGCGAGCACACGAACAGCGTCGCAGCATGCGAATCGCGAATCGCATCGACAACGCCCGGCACAAGCAAATTGGGAAGAATCGACGTGAAAAGCGAGCCAGGTCCAAGCACGATGAAGTCGGCTTCGCGAATCGCGTCAAGCGCGGGCGTGTACGCGCGAACCGGCGCAGCCGATTCCAGCCATACGCGATACAGCGTCGAATCGGAGTGGCTCGCCTTCGCCTGACCATCAAGCTTGCACCCGTTCCACGTTGCGGCACACAAGCGCACTTCATCGAGCGTCGAAGGATAGACATGCCCCCTCGCGTTCAGCAATCGCGAGCAAATATCGATGGCCTCGGGAAATGAGCCCGTCGACTCTTCGAGAGCCGAAAGCATAAGATTACCCAGCGTATGGTTGCGCGCAAACGAAAAACGGTATTTGAACGCCCTCGTGAGCGGGTCGCCCTCGTCGGCGGCCATCGCGACGAGGCACTTGCGAATATCGCCGGGCGGCAAAACGCCCGCCTCCTCGCGCAAAATGCCCGTCGACCCGCCGTCATCAGCCATGGCAACAACGGCCGACGTGTCGGCCTCGAGGGAAAGCAATGTGCGGATGGACACAGGCGCGCCCGTGCCGCCACCGATGACCACGGCCCTTACCGGCGCAGCCGTGTCATGAAGCGCCTGGGCGCCTACATCTTGTTCGAGCTTTGCAAACGCTGCCGTCGCCGACGGGTCCAAAGAAAACGGGGCGGCCATTACGCATGCACCTTGGTTTCGCCCGTAAGTTCGTTTCGCACCGATTCCGCCAAAGGCAAATCGCGATGCGTCACACTCACGCGATATCCGCGCGTGCACAGGTAATCGCCCGTAGCCTCAGCAATCGCGACGCTACGATGCTGACCGCCGGTGCAACCGACCGCAATGGCAAGCTGCTGCTTGCCTTCCTTCACATAACCAGGCATCACACAATCAAGCAGGCTCTTCCAATGCGACATGAACTCAACCGTCTCGTCGCGATACATCACAAAATCGCGAACAGGAGCATCGAGACCCGTAAGCGGCTTAAGCGCGGGGTCGTAATACGGGTTCGGAAGGAAGCGCACGTCGATGACGATATCGGCATCAAGTGCAGCGCCATGCTTGAAGCCGAAGGAGTACACGGTAACAGCGAGGCCTTCCCGCTCATCCCCGTCACCAAACAGCTCGCGGATTTTCGCGCGCAGCTGCATAG
>CAKUEV010000158.1 GCA_934646845.1 uncultured Slackia sp. | reverse complement strand
GTAGTCGAAGAAGTATTCCTCGGGCGTCATATTCTCGGGGCAGTTCTTGATGCTGCGGATCGCACGGCCGAGCTCCTGGCTGCGCGTGACAATGCCGCGCACACCGAACTCGCGCACCTGCGAAGCCGTCATGACATACTCGGTCGACACCACGCTGCCGCCGCATGCGGTGCAGCCGGCGCGGCAAATGTTCTCGACCCACTTGTTGTTGATGGTCTCCATAAGGCCCATGTTGCCCTTCTCGTCGATGAAGAGCATGGGGCTTGCCGACACGCCGCCAATGGTGAACGTGACCATTTGGATTTCGGGGAACGCGCGGCCCATGCCGTCGACGTCGACCATGGGAAGGCCCAGGCGCGCTGCCGCAGCGATGGGCAGCATGGAGTTCACGCCGCCAGCCTCGATGGGCATGATGGCTGTGATTTTCTTGCCGTAGTAGGAACCCACCATATCGATGAGCTTGGTGAACTCGTTGGAACCCACGCCCTTCTCGGTGAGAATCGTCGGGGCACCCACGCTTGCCACGGGCACGACGATATCGTCGTCGGAAAGCTCGTCGACATCGATAAGCGACACCTCGCCGCATTCCTTTACAGCGCCAATGGCGAGCAGCTTGCCAATATAGGGGTCGCCGCCGCCGCCCGCGCCCAAAAGCGCTGCGCCCAAAGCGATGTCTTCGATATCGGAAATGCCGATCTTACGCATGGCTCTCCTCCTTCGAAAACTCGGCGTAACGCTCCTCAATGGGGCGATATTCGACGTCTTTCAAGCCGAACCACGCGGGACCGGCGAGCTCAAGGCCGCGAGGCGTGCGCCATGCAGCGTCGCACGGCAGGCCCACGACAAGGGCGCGCTTGCCGTATTTCAGGTTCTCGGTGGTAATGGGCACGAACGTCTCGGAGTCGACCAGGCAAATGAGGTCGGGCACCGTAGCCACGATTTCGCCATCGACTTCAGCGTAGATGTTCTCGTTCTGGAACTCGACCACGGCCTTCTTGCCCTTGTCTTCGCCGATGCCCTCAAGCGTCACGCGGCCGAAGTTGAAGCCGTCGCGCGTTTCGCGCAGCACGTCGGTGATTTTGCCCTTGAAGAAGCGGAAGGCTCCGCTTTCGCCGAGGAAGAACTGCTCGGGGTTGTCGGCGTCGGTCGCCATGCGAATGATGCGGCCGAGCTTCTGCGCGTAATCGACCGTACCAACGACGACGCTCGTCTTCATCTTCTCGCCGCTCATGGGCGATGCGAGCGTGGTCACCTGGCCGCCGCATGCGGTGGTGATTTCGCGGCCGATTTCCTCGGTCCAGTCGTTGTTGATGGTCGTGAGCACCGTGCAGTTGCCCTTTTCATCGGCAATGATGAAGGGGTTGGTGGACACGCCGTTCAGCGTGAACGTGTCTTGCTGAATGCCCGGGAACGCGCGACCCATGCCGTCGGCGTTAATGAGCGGCAGGCCCGCTCGAGCGGCCGCGGAAATAGGCACCATGGAGTTCATGCCGCCCGCCTCGGAAAGCAAAAACGCATCGAGCTTGCGGCCAAGCATGCGCTCCATCATGGCGCGGACCTTGGGATACTCGATTCCGTTCGTGCCCTTCTCGAGCGACACACTCGGTGCGCCGACGCCACAAATAGGCGCGACGGTCCAGGTGTCGGGCACTTCGTCAATGTCAAGCAGCTCGACCGGACCATATTTCTTCACGGCTGCGATGGCCTCCAGGCGGCCCATATACGGGTCACCGCCGCCACCCGAACCCAAAAGCGATGAGCCAAGCGCGATGTCGTCGATATCTTCGATTCCGATTTTCCTCACGCGAGCCCCCCTTCCTTGCTCAGCCCCAGCGCATACGCGATGAGGCACAGCGGCACAAGCCGCATACCTTCAGGCGCCCTTGCGGACGCCCCAATTAAAGCAAAGCCGCCCTTGCGAGCGGCCTTAAGCGCTATAGCTTCAGACTACCCTATTCGGCCGATTTCTTCGTGAAAAGCACGATAGAACCGTCAAATGCAGGCAGCTTCATGGCCTTATAGATAACCACGTACAGAATCATGGACACGACAATGCCGTTCACAGGACCAATAAACAGCGGGAAATCGAGCATTTCGAGCGGCGTGCCCACGAACGTGCCGCCCGTCACCATGGCAAACACGGCGCCCACCGCGAAGCTCACGACGCCCGGCACCGAGATGCCCTCGAGGGGCTTGAAGTTCTCGGGGCGGCCTTTACGAATGAAGAAGTAGTCGGCAATCATGGTGCCAGCGAGCGCGGGAACCATGGCCGAAAGGAACGTAAGAAACGTGGTGAAGTAATCCATGATGCCCACGGCAGCGGCAATGAGGCCGACGATACCGGCAATCATCGTGGTGACCTTGTACGATTCCTCGCCCTTGCCCGCCATGGCCGTAAATGCCAAGCCGGCGGAATAGGCGTTGCCAACGTTGACGGCCCACGTGGAAGCCACAATAGCGACCACGGAGATAAGCGCCAAGCCCATGCTCGACAGCACGATCGTGATATCGCCACCCGAATCGGGAACGGCGATAGCGAGCACGGCACCCATCATGAGCACGAGAATGTTCACCGGCCACACGCCGACGACGCTCGAAACAACGGCGGCCTTGCGGTCTTTCGCGTAACGCGTGAAGTCGCCTACGCCTGCGCCGCCTACGGCAAACAGACCGACGGAGATGCTAATGCCGGCAGCCAAGCCCATGCCCTCGACGGGCACATAGTTGAAAATGGAGTCGGTGCCGGTGCCGGCGATAGAAATGCCCAGGCCGTACACGCAAATGACGAACAGCAGCACCGCGGAAACCGTGTTCACCCACTTCACGCCATCGAAACCGTAAATCGCCGATGCGAGCATAAGTGCGCCAAGCACGACGGCGGAAACCCATACGGGAATCTCGAAGCCCGTAAGGTCGGCGAAAGCGACCGAGAACGACGCGCCGCACACGGCCGCCTGCACGCCAAACCAGCCCACGAGCGACACGCCCATGATGAAGCCGACGATGTAGCGTCCGCCCTTCTTGCCAAGCGCCGCCGTTGAAAGGGGCGCCGTAGGAAGTCCCACGTCGGCCGATTCCATAGCCACGAAGCTCATGTAGGCGACGATGATGCCGAAGCCGATGAACGCGGCCAAGAAGCTGTCAAACAACGTGAGGCCCGCGCCAAGCGCGGCACCAGTAATAAGCGTAGAGACATTGAAGCCGTTGCCAATCCAAATACGAGCGATTGACCACCAACCCTGACGTTCCGATTCCGAAACGTACAGGCCCTCAGCTTCAAAGCTCATGGCTTCTTGTTCAGAAGACATGGGAAATTCCTTCTTTCCAGACGGGGCAATAATTCGCGCAGTTTAGCACACTAAAGCACGAATGTGGGAAAGAAGGCCTGCCATAACGGCATATTCAAGAAAATGAATATTACAGAGGAATATCCAGAACCTCGTTCGAAAACGGGCGAAAAGCGGGCGGCGCTGACCCTTGCGCTCTAAGTACCGTTGCCCATGAACTTCGACGGCGAGCGTTCGGTGCATTGCTGCCTTACGCCAAACCGAACTTCCTGCGCACGCGCTCGAGTTTGCGACGCCACGGGCCATACAGGGCCAGCAAAAACACAACCGTCGCTACGCCGTGCACAATATCAAAAGGCAGGGCTGTCGCATACACCGCCAAAACGCCCGCCCATCCTGACGCCTGAGCGTGGAAGAAGCTCAAGATGCTCCACGCATTCAGAATGAAGCCGTACCCGAGGCACGCCAAGAAACCGTATGCGTACACGATGATGGGATGCGCATCGATCAAGCGGCGGGTCACGCAGGCGCGATTTTCCTTATCGGTGCACGCCTTATTCGGCAACAAAGCGGCACTTTCGGTTTCCCCATCAGGCGAAACGAAACATAAGGGACCGCACGTCACGCCGGACGCTTCCCCACCACGAGCCCGGCAAGAGCCCTTCGACTCTGCCGCCCGTCGCTTTGCGGGCGCCATCGCGAGCAGCCCGGCACCATAGCCAACCAAACCCCAGGCATACATCTGCCACGGCGTCCACGGGCCTTGACCAAAGAAGAAATTCGAGGCGAGCGCTGCCAGGGCGCCCACCATGAACCCGCTTTTCCGTCCGAACGCGACGCCAGCAATAATCGCGATGGCGCTCACCGGCTTGAAATCGGGAATGGGCGCGAACAGGATGCGGCCCGCCGCTGCAAGGGCGGCCAATACCACCGTGGGCATGATGTCGCGCAGACGCGGACGCGACGCCTCGTAGCTCGCGAAGAAGATGCCCATGCTCGCAAGCACCACGACGAGCGTGAGCAGCGCAGTCTGGTCGAAATTCGCGATGGCGCACGCCGCCAGCACAGCAGGCGTGGCGACAATGGCGACGATTTCGGCCGCGATGCGCACGCAAGCGCGAACGTTTCCGCGTGCCACCTCCATTACGCACGCCCGCCTTCTGCCGCGATTTCGCCGAAAAGACGGCTTTCGGCGTTCGGTCGATAGACGATGTTATTCGCGAAAAACGCCTGAACAGGCTCGGTGCACGCGATTTCTCCATCGAAGGGCATCGACACGAAATCGGCCGTGACAAGTGCGAAATCAAGATCGTGCGTCACGAAAACGATCGTTTTGCCCCCATCGGCCAGGGCGCGCACAATTCGAGAGACCTCCGCGCATGACGCCGGGTCGAGGCCCTTGGTGGGCTCATCGAGGAAGAGCACCTCGGGGTTTGCGAGCAGAAGCTTCGCGAGCGCGAGTTTTTGCTGTTGGCCGCCCGAAAGGTCATACGGATGGCGCGCGCCCAAGTTCGCAAGCCCGAAGCGCT
>CAKUEV010000157.1 GCA_934646845.1 uncultured Slackia sp. | reverse complement strand
CCAACATGCCACGTACGCCTGCGTGAATCTCGGCGAAGCCGTGGCGCCTGTCGAAATCGAACACCAATCGATTCTTATCGACGCAAGCGCCGATGAAGTGATCGGCTCGCTCTTCGCCAGCCCGATGCGCTGCAGAGCAGGCTCGAGATGAGTTTGGTGCCGCATTATAGCCCTCTATATGGAAAGCGGGCCGCACCATGTACGGCCCGCTTGCTAGCTTCGGCTGACGTGAGGGAGGGGGGACGCTCAGCCGACGGAGGTATCGAAAATGCAGGCGACGCGGCTTTCCCGTCTAGAGGCTCGCGACGTACTTACCCGTAACGTAGCCTTGAGTATGCGCACGGCCGAGAGACAAGCCGGGCATCCACATGGTGTAATCAATGCCGCAATAGAAATCGCCCGCGGTATTGCCGATGGCATAGAGGCCCTTAATCGGATCGGAGGAATCGGCCTTAAGCACTTCCATGTGCTCGCCGACATGCACGCCCGAGACGACTGCCGATACGCGCACCTTGCGATGGATGCCGTAGAACGGCGGAGTGTCGATCGTAGTGAGCCATTTGCCATCTTTGCCGAAGTCTTCGTCTTTACCTTCGGCCGCAAGCGCGTTGTAGCGCTCAACGCTCTTCTTGAATGCGGCGGCATCGGTAATGCCCAGCTTCGTGGCAAGCTCATCAAGGGTGTCGGCCTTAAACGTCGCGACCTGATCTTCGTACACGCCCTTCTTCTCGCCGCTTTCCTCGGGCATATACGCCTTCAGCGCATCGGGATCGAACAGCTTGCCAGGCCACGACGCGGCCTGCGTCATGTAGTTCGAATCGAAAATCTGGCAGTAATTGCCCGCATCCTCCTCGCTGCGCAGGAAGCAATTCATGCGGGACATGCCGGCGGTCTCGTCTGCAAAACGCTCGCCGTTCATTTTCACGGCCAAGAACGGCATATCGCACATGGAACCCGGGCCAGCATCGAAATCGTGCAGCATCTTGGTATGGGCGATCGGCTCGATTTGGCCGCCAGCCCACACGGCCATCTTAATGCCGTCGCCAGTCTTGTTGTTCTGCTTGCGACCCAAGTAATGCAGGTCGGGCAGATAGTAATCCATCATCTCGTCGTCGTTCTGGTAATCGCCCGTGGCAAGAATAACGCCCTTCTTGGCATTGAACTGGATATTGCCATCGGCGCCCTTGGCGATAACGCCCGTGATGCCACCGTCGGCATCGCCCACGAGCTGCTTCGCCTCGGTGCTATAGAAAATCTCGACGCCCTGCTCTTCGGCATAGTCGGCCAAGGCGCGCATGCCGTCGCCCGTGTTGTAGGGCTTCGGCCCGAAGTCGATGGACAGATAGCTCAACGGATACCCATTCACGGTTTGCACCGTAGAGGTCCACTTCTTGGTCGTGTCGGAAACCTGGGCGCCAACCTTCTGGCCAAGCTCGAAAATCCACGTAATCGCTTCGCCGGAATTCTTGGCCCACAGCTCAACTTGGGCACGGTTGCCGCGGAATTGGTGCTCCTTGAGCAGCGTCGATACAACAGCGGAAACGCCCGCGGGGTCGGACCCGTCAAGCAGAATGCCCGTAGCAGTATTGCCCTGAGAAATCGCGGTCGCTTCTTTCTGGATAAGAGCAACAGTCGCGCCAGCCTCTTTGGCGGAAATCGCGGCGGGAACACCCGCGGCGCCTGCGCCAACAATCACGACATCGTATTCCTTCGTTTCCTTAATATCGGTAATGGGATCGGGCGCAGCAAGGAACGATGGCGTACCAGCACGATAGTGACCCGCGATATCGTTGACCTTCTTGTCGTCGGCGGCAGCGCTGCCGCCTTCCGATTTCTTCTCGTCGGAAGGCGAGCAGCCCGCGAGCATCGTGGCGCCCATGGCGCCAGCAGCAGCCACGCCACCGATTTTGACCACATCCCTACGGCTCAGTTCCTTCATGATGAAACCCTCCTCGTTCATCCTCGTTTCGACGGCGCCCCGCACATTGTGCGGTCCCTTTTGCCCCGTCGGCATGTCTGCACCATATACCCGAAAAAAGGCTGCGTAATCGACCGCGCGGGGCAGATTCTGGGTTTAAATATGTAACACACCCCTATAACACCCCGATTGACTAGGCGTTTCTTTTTTTCCTTCAACAGCCGCTTCATCCAGCCTGCAGCCATGACGCAGCAAAGAGGGCCTTATAATGGTGGACAAGGTTACGTGCCGGGAGGGGTTTAGGCACCATGGAAAATCAAAAAGACCGCGTTATACGCAATGCAAACGTACCTTTTAGCTCGGCGGGGTTTTTGCCACTCGCTTTTTTGGGACTCGGCATCTATCGCGCATGGATTGAAATCGTCTTCGTCGGATCATTCGTCGACTTTCCATCGGCGCATTTCGCAACGCGAGACCTCTTCGATATTGTTATGAGCATCGTTCTTTTGGGCTGCGCATTGGGAGCGCGCAAGGTTTCCCCGTTCTATTCGAAACACGCTGCCTGGATGCTTTGCGGCATGCTGCTCACCCTCGCAACCGTGTGCACGTTCTCATCGCTGTTCTATCCAGGAATCGCCGAACGTCTTGCCATCGTGGCGTCGATTGCGGGCGGCATAGGCATTGCGCTCATGATTCTTATTTGGAGTGAGCTCTACGGATGCATGAACCCCATGCGCGTGGCTTTCTATTATTCGGGCTCGATTATCGTAGGCGCCATCACGGTATACATCTACCGAGGTTTCGCCATTCCGTGGCTCTTTGTCATGACCTCGATTTTGCCGGTTTTCTCGCTTCTGTGCGCCGCTCGAAGCTTCAATGTGCTGCCGAGCGACAATCTGCCAAGCGCTGCGTGGGCCAAGTTTTCCGTGCCTTGGAAAATCATCATCCTTATGGCGATTTACGCTTTCGCCTACGGACTGCTCGAACAATACCTCTACACAGGCACGTTCGGTCCCCATTCAGCATTGGGCACCGTCGCCGCCGCGCTCGTGGTTATGGTGGGCGTTGTTTTGCAGGGCAAGAACTTCGACTTCGGCACCATATACCGCACGGCCCTGCCGCTTATGGCGGGCGCGTTCATCATTCCTTCGGCGTTAGGCCTGTTCGACTCGTTCTGGGGCAACTTCTGCGCCACCGGAGGCTACACGGCATTCTCGATTCTCATCATGCTCATTCTGGCCAATATCTGCTACCGCTACGGCGTTTCGGCGATATGGCTCTTCGGCATTGAGCGCGGCGTACGCGCACTGTTCATGATGCTCGGACGCTACGTCGACGCGGGTATCGACGCCATCGCGCCCTCATCCCTCAATGGCGACCTTGTGTCTTCGAGCGTAGCCCTTCTCGCCATTATCGGCGGCACGGTCATCCTGTTCTCGGAACGCGAGCTGGCAAGCCGCTGGGGCGCGAAGTTCCTCTATGCCGAAAACGGCAGCGACCCCATTGAAAAAAGGCATGCGCTCGTCGACCGATGCGATGCCATTTCAAAAGAAAAGGGCTTGTCGGCGCGCGAGCAGGAAGTCTTGCTGCTGCTCGCCCAACACAAAACGATTTCCGATATCGAAAACGAGCTCATCGTAGCCAATGGCACCGTTAAAGCTCATATACGCCATATTTATCAAAAGCTCGATATTCACTCGCGCGAAGAGCTGTTCGAAACTTTAGGCACGCAGCTGTGCGAAGAAGGACACAAGGCCGATGACGAGGATCGTTTCTAAGCGCGAACAAAGCGGGCCCCTTCGGTAGTGAAGCCAATCAATAATCCAATTGAATATATCGCCTGGTGAATCGTTCAATTCGATTTTCTACGAGATTTGACTTGCGCAACTGTGCATAGTGTATATATACTGTGCTTACCGGTTATATACACGTAAAGGAACCATCGTGGACATCATCCTATCCAACTCGAGCGACAAACCCATCTACGAGCAAATCGCCTCGCAGATTCGAGCGCACATCCTGGCGGGTACGTTGGCGAGTGGCGAGAAGCTGCCATCGATCCGAGCGCTCGCAAACGGGCTCGGCGTGAGCGTCATTACCACCAAGCGCGCCTACTCCGATCTGGAGGAAGCGGGCTTCATCGAAACCGTCCAAGGCAAAGGCTGCTTCGTCGCAGAAGGCAATCAGGGACTTCTGCGCGAAGAAGAGCTGCGACGCATGGAGGCGCTGCTCGCGCAAGCGGCGATGCTCGCCGAAACGCTCGGCGTCACCCGCGCCGATTTGCATAAGGCGCTTGACCTCGTAGCCCCCGAAACACTCGAATAGAAAGGCGGCATCATGGCGAACCTTTTGGAAATCAAAGATGCACAACGCCAGATTGGCGACAGCTTCGCGCTGCGCAATGTGGACCTTGCTGTGGCGCCCGGCGAGATCGTCGGTTTCGTCGGCGCAAACGGCGCAGGCAAAACCACGACCATACGAGCCGCGTTGGGACTCATGAAGCTCGACGCCGGCGAGCTGCGCCTGTTCGGCGAGCCGTTCGGCCCGAATGCGCCCGACAGCATACAGCGCCGCGTGCGCCCACGCATCGGAGTGGTGTTCGACACGTGCCCCTATCCGGCAGAATTCACCATTGCCCAAGTGGAACGCTGCGTCGCGCCCGCCTTCCCCGCCTGGGACAAAGCGCAGTTCTGGCGCCTCGCCGAGCAATTTTCGCTTTCACACAAGGCTAAGGTGAAGGATCTCTCCCGCGGCATGGGCATGAAGCTGCAGCTTGCCGTGGCGCTTTCGCACAACGCCGATTTGCTCGTGCTCGACGAAGCCACCGCGGGACTCGACCCCATCGCTCGCGACGGCGTGCTCACCGCATTGCGCGAATTCGCCGCACAGGAAGGCCATGGCGCGTTGCTTTCGAGCCATATCACAAGCGACCTTGATC
>CAKUEV010000156.1 GCA_934646845.1 uncultured Slackia sp. | reverse complement strand
CTCCTTGCCCGTTTGCCGTCGATTTATTGCAGTTCGCCCGTCGCTTTCCTGCATTTGGCACCGTCTTTTGCTTGAGAATTCCCGCAACTTCCTTTTATTCCACTGGCGTTTTGCCCGGGTTTTCCTTACCGTTCCTCGATTGCGCGAGCATTTTCCTTACGGCGAGCTTGGCTGGCTTATTCGACCGGCTTGGTGCGACGCATGGCGGGAATAAGGAACACGCACGCGATTGCGACCGCCGCAGCGCCAATGAGCGCGCCCGCAAAGCATACCGACCCCATGCCGAAAGCGGTGCTCACCGCGCCGCCCACCGCCGAGCCGCCGCCGATTCCCAGGTTAAAAATGCCCGAGTAAATGGCCGTGGCGACCGCCGCCGCGTTCGGGGGCGCGAAGCGCAATATCTCTGACTGGTAGGCCACGTTGAACGACACACCGCAAATGCCCCACAGCACGAACACCGCAAGCACCGAGCCCATGCCGCCGAGCGCAGCTGGCATCATAAGCGCGAGCGCGAGCGCCACGCCGGCGAGCGAAACGCGAATGTACCAATAGCGGCGACGCCGGCCCACGTAGAAGCGCGCAAACAAAAAGCTGCCAATGACGCCCGCCACGCCGAACATCATGAGCGAAGTGGTGATGGCTTCATCGGAAAGCCCGCCGATCTGCTGCAGATAGGGCTCCACGTAGCTGTAGCCCGTGTAATAGGCCGTGGCGATGACGGCCGTGCCCACGAACAGCGACAGCAGCACCGGGTTCTTCACCAGGCTGGGAAGCTGGCTTACCTTAAACGGTTCGCCCGCGCTCATTTTCGGCACGGCGAAGAAGAGTACCACGAGCAGCACGACTGTGAACGCCGCGATGCACGCGAACGTCATGCGCCAGCCGAGCGCCAGGCCGACGACGCGCCCCAAGGGCAGACCGAGAATCTGGGCGATTGAAGAGCCCGTAACGATGGCGGAAAGCGCAATCGAGCGATGCTCGAGCGAGACGGCGCGCGCCGCGATGGAAGGCGCAATGGACCAGAAGATCGCGTGCGCGCACGCGACGATGAGGCGGGCACCCATGAGCGGGAAATAGCCGGGGGCAAGCGCCGAACAGAGCTGTCCTACGCCGAACACCCCGACCACCGCCAAAAGCAGCGGGCGGAAGCTGAACCGCGACGTCGCCACCATGAGCGGCACCGACAACAGGCACACCGCCCACGCATACGCCGTGATAAGAATGCCGCCCGTCGCTTCATTCACGCCAAAATCGGCCGAGATGTCAACAAGCAGGCCAATGGGCATGAATTCCGACGTGTTGAATATGAACGCCGTTGCCGCAACCGAGATAATCGCCGCCCACTCGTGAGCCGTTATTTTCCCAGCATTCGATGCCACGCCTTCGCATCCCTTCTTCTCTACGCAGGGCCGCTGAGCACGTTCAGGAATCGCCTTCAGCATTCCACCGCGCGAACCGCTGCCTTGCATTCTGCTTTCTGAAGGAGTGGATTATAGGACAAGCCGCCGAGGGCAATAATCCCCCAGCGGCTTTCTTGCAAAAGGTTTACACGTGTAACGTCGAGGCTTCAAATTCCCACGGCAGGAGCAGGGCAACGGGCGGGAATCGCGCCGAAGAGCGTGCAAATCGCTACGCGCCCAGCACCTCGCCACAGACCTTCGCGCTTTCGGCGGCGTCTTTGCAGTAGTAGTCGGCGCCGACCATTTCGGCGTATTCGGCGGTAATAACCGCACCGCCCACGAACACTTTCACCTCGGGCGCCTGCTCGCGCAGAAGCGCGATGGTGTCCTCCATGCCTCGCACCGTGGTGGTCATAAGCGCCGAGAGGCCCACGAGCTTGATATCATGCTCGCGCACACAATCGAGCACGGCCTGCGGCTCCACATCACGGCCCAGGTCATATACCGTGTAGCCGTAGTTTTCGAGTAGCATGCGCACGATGTTCTTACCAATATCGTGAATGTCGCCCTTCACCGTGGCAATGGCGACCGAGCCCTTGTCGGCAACAGCTCCGCTGCCGCCCTGTTCTTTGATGACGTCGAAGCCGGCTTTCGCCGCTTCCGCCGACGCCATGAGCTGGGGCAGGAAGAACGTGCCTTTCTCGAAACGCTCGCCCACGTCATCGAGCGCGGGAATCAAGTGACCGTTGATAACCTCCATGGCATCGCACGTTTCGAGCAATTTCGAAACCGCCTCGGGCATGTTGGCCTTGCGGCCCGTGACCACGAAGCGGCGCAATCCGAAATCGGCCGCATCGTCGAAGCCGTCGCTCGCGGCGGGCGCGGGCGCCGAGGCGCTTCCCTGCCCCGTCGCGGCTCCAGGAGCGCCAGCCACGGCCGACATGCTCTTGTTCGCGTATTCGGAAATGTAGCCCTGTGCCGAGACGTCTTGCCCGCACAACACGCGCCACGTATCGACGATTTCGCGATAGCGCGCGGAAAGCGGGTTCAGAATGGGCATGTCGAGGCCCGCCGAAAACGCCGCCGCCAAGAAGGTGGCATTCACGATTTCGCGCAAAGGCAGACCAAAGCTCACGTTTGATACGCCGAGCACCGTGCGCACGCCCAAGCGCTCTTTCACCATCGTGATGGCGCGTAAAATCTCGACGACTTCAGCCTGATTGGTCGACGCGGCCATGACCAGGCAATCGATGAAGATATCGCTGCGTGGGATGCCGTATTTGTCGGCTTCTTCCACAATGCGCTGAGCCACGGCGAAGCGGCCCTCGGCTGTAGGAGGTATGCCCTGCTCATCGAGCGCGAGGCCCACAACCGCGCAACCGTAGTGTTTGGCGATGGGCAGCACGGCATCGAGGCTTTCTTGCTTGCCGTTCACGGAGTTGATAATCGGCTTGCCAGAATACACGCGCACGGCAGCTTCTACGGCAATCGGATCCGACGAGTCGATTTGCAAGGGCAAAGGCGACACGCCCTGGATTTTGCCCACGAGCGACACGAGCGTCGCCGCCTCGTCGATTTCGGGCAGGCCGGCATTCACGTCAAGCGCGTCGGCGCCCGCCTCCGTCTGGGAAATGGCTTCGCCCAGCACATAGTCGAGGTTGCCCTCGCGAAGCGCGGCCTTGAGCTTCTTCTTGCCCGTAGGGTTGATGCGCTCGCCAATGGTGGCGACGTCGCGACCAGTCAGAAGCGTGGCATGGCTCGCCGACGTAATGCCGCACGCAGGAGCCACGTCGCGATCGACGGGCGCGCGGCCCGCCACGAGCGCCGCCCCTTTCGCGATATAGTCGGGGTTCGTGCCGCAGCAACCGCCCACGACCGACACGCCTTCGTCGACCATCGCCGCCACGGCTTCGATGTATTCATCGGGGGTCACCGAGAACACGGTTTCGCCATCGACGATGCTCGGCAAGCCGGCATTGGCCTGCACCATGACGGGAACCGTGGACGCTTTGAGCATTTCGCTCACCATAGGGCGCAGGTCGTTGGGGCCAAGCGAGCAATTCACACCCAAAACGTCAACGCCAAGCGACGAAAGCACGATGGCCGCGATTTGGGGGCTCGTGCCCAAGAACGTGCGGCCATCTTCGCCGAAGGTCATCGTGGCGAAGATGGGCAGATTGGAGTTTTCCTTCGCGGCGAGAATGGCAGCCTTCATCTCAAGAAGGTCGGCCATGGTTTCAATGATGAACAAATCGGCCCCAGCCGCATCGGCCGCACGCACTTGCTCGGCGAACAGTTCATACGCCGCATCGAAGGGCATAGTGCCGAGCGGTTCGAGCAGCGCGCCCGTAGGGCCAATATCGGCTGCCACGTATTTCGCGCCCGACGCCTTGCCGCACGCAATGGCCGCCGCGAATACATCGGCCACGCTGGCGGCATCGCCAAGCTTGCGGCGGTTCGCGCCGAAGGTGTTGGCGCTCACAACCTCGCTTCCCGCCTCCACATATTGGGCATGGATGCCCGTGATTTCCTCGGGGTTCGTAAGGCATAAGAGCTCTGGAAGCTCGCCCGCCTCAAGCCCCGCCTGCTGCAGCATGGTTCCCATCGCGCCGTCGAATACCAAAAAACGCTCGCCGCGCAGCACGGCTGCCATGGTTTCGTCGCAGCGAACAACACGCACCGCGCGCGTAGGATTATCGTTGATAGGCGTCATAACACGTCCCCCTTCAAAATGAATGCGGTCATTATCGCGCAGAAACGAACGAAGGGCCGTCACAATGACGGCCCTTCACGCGACTTTCTATCAATTGGCGCAAAACTATTCGGCAAGGCTGCGCAGTAAGGCAATTTCCTCGGCATAGCCAGGCAGTTCATTGGGAGTTTCCAAAATGAACGGCAGCCCATGCAACGCGGGGTGATTCACGATGCGCCCGAACGCCTCGACGCCGATGAAGCCTTGGCCGATTTTCTCGTGGCGATCTTTATGCGCGCCGCAAGGGTTTTTCGAATCGTTGATATGCACTGCGCGCAAGCGAGGCAGCCCCACCACGCGATCGAATTCCTCCAGCACGCCATCGAGGTTGTCCACGATATCGTAGCCGCCGTCCCATACATGGCACGTATCGAGGCACACGCCCACATGGTCGGCAAGCTCCACGCGCTCGATAATCGCCGCAAGCTCCTCAAACGTTCGGCCCACTTCGGTACCCTTGCCCGCCATGGTTTCGAGCAGCACCGTAGTGGTTTGTTCAGGTGCGAGCACCTCGTTGAGCAGGCCCGCAATGAGCTCGATGCCGTATTCGGCGCCCTGCTTCACGTGGCTGCCCGGGTGGAAGTTGTAGTAGCTGTGCGGAACGGCTTCCATACGCACCAAATCGTCGGCCATGCACATGCGGGCGAATTCGCGCGCCTCGGGCTTGGCCGAGCAAGGGTTGAGCGTATAGGGCGCATGCGCCACCAA
>CAKUEV010000155.1 GCA_934646845.1 uncultured Slackia sp. | reverse complement strand
GGCGTTGCCGAGGCGAGCGAACGCATGCTGAAGGGTGCGGGCGCGTTTGCCCACGAAACCCCCTATGCGGTAGGCAAGCACTATCGCCAAATCAGCTCGAGCCCCGATGTGTATCTCGTGCGCGTGCCGTTTTTGAATATCTCCACGTCAGAGACGAATTGCTACCTTATTTGCGACGGCGGAGAATGTTTGGCCGTCGATACGGGAGCGCCGACGCCCGAAGGCGCCGCTCTGCTCGATGCGGCCATCGACGAGCTCGGCGTCGATAAGTCGCGCATGTCGTTTTTCTTGACGCATTTGCATATGGACCACGCCGGTCTCATCGATCATGTGGCTCCCAAGAAAGCGCCCATTGCTCTGAGCCTCACCGACTTCAATCTCATGGCGGCTTCGAGCGATGCCGAATACCTGCGCATCACCGAAGCCCAGGTAAGCGCCGAGGGATTCGATTGCGACCTTGTGCATAAATCGGCTCGTTACGGCATGGGCATTCCCAGTTTCAAGCCCGAGGGGCGTAACTTGAAATTCGTTGCAGAGGGCGACGTTATTGTGGTGGGGCAAACGAAGCTCGAGGTCATCGATACCGCGGGCCACACGCCTGGCCACCTCGCGCTTTTCCATCGTGAGTCGGGCTTGCTGTTTTCCGGCGACCACATCTTGTTCGCCATCTCGCCCGGCTTGGGCCTGCGCTTGGGAATCGTCGATACCATGGGTATTTATTTGGCGAACTTGCAAAAGGTATGTGACTTGGGCGTTTCGCGACTTCTGCATTCTCATGGAGAAATTCGTCCCGACTGGCGCGAGCGTGTTGCGTGGCTTAAAAACCACCATTGCGAACGTATCGAGCAAGCGGCGGCGTATATTGCCGAGCACCCTGGCACAACGGGCGCCGACGTGGTGAAAAACCTTACATGGAATGTGCCACAGGTTTGGGAAGATATTTACCCAGCTCAAAAGTGGTGCATCGTCGAGGGCGGCATTATTATCCTGAACCACCTTATTGCCGAGCATCGCATCGTGCGCGAGCCTGACGCCGAACACGTCAGTCGCTATTCGCTGCTGTAGCTCACCCGTGCTCTTTTCGGCTTTCCGACGCACGTCCCAAGACCACGGTCTGCTACCGCTCGCTTCGCTCGCTATGCGCAGCCCTGGCGGTGTTTCGTTTTTTGAATAAAAGCAGATATGAACACCGACGGTCTTCGGCCGCGTGCCGGACAGCCGAAAAGGGCGGGCCTGGTTTCCGTTTCCGATAGATTCCGCACGAGCCGAACAGCACTTAATGTGCTGTTCGTGCGAGCCAGGACTTGACCGAAGCGGAAACGGGGACCAGGCCCGCCCAAAGAAGGCATGCATGGTGAAGCGGTAGCGAGCCGTGGCCTGCAAGAGGGCCCAGCCGCGCTGGCGCTGCAGGCGTTCTTCTACAATCCGAGCCAGATTTGGAACTTCGGGATATACCCCATGATGAAAATCACCACCATGAGCACGGGAATGCCGTAGGCGATCCATGCGTGCGCCCACTTCGGGAAGCGCGGACCGGCGCCGGTGTTTGCTTCGGTGAGGAAATTCTTCCAGCCCCAGCCGTAGCGGCTCGTGCAGAATAGCACATACACCAGGCCGCCCAGCGGAAGCACGTTATTCGAGACAATGAAATCTTCCAGGCTCTGAATGTCGCCGATGCCGGGGAATTGCACTCCCTGCCACACGTTGAAGCCCAGAATGCACGGCACCGAAAGCACGATGATGAGCACGGCGTTGATCGCCACGGCCGAGCGGCGCGAGACGCCCCATTGGTCCATGCAGAACGCCACGATGTTTTCGAACACGCCAATGACGGTGGAAAGCGCGGCGAAGCTCATGAAAATAAAGAACAGCGTGCCCCACAGCTGGCCGCCCCACATTTGGTCGAATACGCTCGGCAGCGTGACGAATACCAGGTTGGGGCCTGAATCGGGCGAAACGCCATAGGCGAAGCAGGCGGGGAAAATAATCAAGCCCGCGAGCAGCGAAATGAGCGTGGAAAGGCCGGCGACGCTTGCGGCTTCGCCCGTCAGGCGACGGTCGCGGCCGATGTAGCTGCCGAAAATCGCCATGCCTGAAGCGCCGATGGAAAGCGTGAAGAATGCCTGGCCCATGGCGGCGTATACCGCATCGCCGAAGCCGTTTTCGATCATCTTCCCGAAATCGGGCATGAGGTAGAACTCAAGGCCAGCCTGCGCGCCGGGCAGCATGACCGAATTGATGGCAAGAATCACGATGGCCACGAACAGGCATGCCATCATGACCTTCGTCACGCGCTCAACGCCGTTTTGCAGGCCCAGGCCAACGATGAAAAAGCCGATGCCGCAAATAATGACCATCCAGAACAGCATTTGGAACGGGTCGGAGAGCAGTGCGGAAAACGCCTGCTCGGCAGCGCCCGATGCGCTTGCGGAAGCGGATGCGCCGAGTCCTGTGAGCTGGCCGGTCGCCATTTTGAACGCATAGGCGATCATCCAGCCGGCGACGGTGGTGTAGAACATCATCAGAATGTAGTTGCCCGCGAATGCGAACCATTTATACCAATGCCATTTGGTGCCCTCGGGCTCCAAAATGTTGTAGCTTCGCGCGCAGCTTTTCTGGCTCGCGCGGCCCACGGCATATTCCATAACCAAGATAGGCAGGCCGAGAATTACCAGAAACACCAGGTAGAGCAGCACAAACGCCGCGCCGCCATATTCGCCGCATACATATGGAAAGCGCCATACATTGCCAAGGCCAATGGCGCATCCGGCCGAAATAAGAATGAAGCCGATGCGCGAGCCGAATTTCTCGCGGCCTTCGGTGGTTTTGGGCGTGGTGCTCATGCGTGCGCTCCTGTCGGAATCGAAAATGAAAACGATGGCTATGCGAACGCCGCCATCGGGAATGTGCAAACCCGAGCATTATACGCAGCAAAACGAGCTCATGCAAAAAGCGTTCGCGCTGCTCGAGCGCCCAGCTACCGAAGGCCGCGGCGCTCTGCTCGCGCAACTCGTGCATTCTGCGTGGTTGGGCGATAAACTGCACGTGAGCGAAGAACCGCTATACTACACTACGCTAAAGTGCTTAAGATCCTTTGGAAAGGTATGCCATGAACAAAGCCATCATCACCGTGGTCGGCCAAGACACCGTGGGCATCATTGCCCGCGTGTGCACGTATCTCTCGGACCACAAGGTGAACGTGCTCGACATCTCGCAGACCATCATCGACGGCTTCTTCAACATGATGATGATCGTCGACTATTCGGACGCCGATGAAAGCTTCGGCGCGATGGCCGTTGAGCTGGAAAGCCTGGGCGAGGAAATCGGCGTGCGTGTGCGTGCCCAGCGTGAGGAAATCTTCACCGCCATGCATCGAATCTAACCTGGCGACCGTTTTCGCCGGCAAGAAGGCTCGGCCTTCGGCGAAGGCGGCGCCAGCGTTTCGCGCGCTCGCACCGCGAGGCTTCGCGGAAGTTCGGGCATTTTCGATGAGGCGAAACCGCCTCGGCCCACCCCAAATTCATCATTTTGGAGACGTATACCTATGATTAATATCCAAGAGGTCCACGAGACCAATGAAATGATCGAGCAGGAAAAGCTCGACGTGCGCACCATTACCATGGGCATCAGCCTGCTCGACTGCGCATGCGATAACGTGGACGAGCTTTGCGACAGCATCTACGCCAAAATCACCACGCGCGCCCGCGACCTGGTTGCAACAGGCGAAGCCATCGAGCGTGAATTCGGCATTCCCATCGTCAACAAGCGCATCACCGTGACTCCCATCTCGCTCGTGGGCGCTTCGGCCTGCAAAACGTCGGAAGACTTTGTGAAAATCGCCCATACGCTCGATCGCGCGGGCAAAGAAGTGGGTGTTGACCTGCTGGGCGGCTATTCGGCGCTCGTGAATAAGGCCATGACCCCTGCCGAGGAGCTGCTCATTCGCTCTCTTCCGCAGGCTCTCGCCGAAACCGACATCGTGTGCTCGAGCGTGAACGTGGGCTCCACGAAAACCGGCATCGACATGAACGCCGTGGAGCTGCTGGGCCACATCATCAAAGATATCGCCCACGCCACGGCCGACAACGATTCGTACGGCTGCGTGAAATTCGTCGCATTCTGCAACGCTCCCGACGACAACCCGTTTATGGCGGGCGGTTTCCATGGCGTGACGGAAGGCGACGCGGTTATCAACGTGGGCGTTTCGGGCCCGGGCGTGGTAAGCCGCGCGCTTGACGAGGCCGTGGGCCGCGATTTCGAATTCTTGTGCGAAACCATCAAGCGCACCGCGTTCAAAATCACGCGCGTGGGCCAGCTGGTGGCGCAAGAGGCAAGCCGCCGCTTGGGCGTGCCGTTCGGCATCATCGATCTGTCGCTTGCCCCCACGCCCGCCCAGGGCGACTCGGTGGGCGAGGTGCTCGAGAAAATCGGCTTGGCCCAGGTGGGCGCTCCGGGTACCACGGCGGCGCTTGCCATGCTGAATGACCAGGTGAAAAAGGGCGGCATTATGGCGTCGAGCTACGTCGGCGGCCTTTCGGGCGCGTTCATTCCCGTTTCGGAAGACAAGAACATGATCGACGCTGCAGCCAACGGATGCCTCACCATCGAGAAGCTTGAGGCTATGACCTGCGTGTGCTCGGTGGGCTTGGATATGATCGCCATCCCCGGCGACACCACCGCGGCCACCATTTCGGGCATTATCGCCGACGAGGCGGCCATCGGCATGGTGAACCAGAAGACCACCGCCGTGCGCGTGATTCCCGTCGAGGGCAAGGGCGTGGGCGACATGGCCGAGTTCGGCGGGCTTATGGGCTATGCACCCATCATCCCCGTGAATCAAACGAGCTGTGAGGCGTTCGTGACCCG
>CAKUEV010000154.1 GCA_934646845.1 uncultured Slackia sp. | reverse complement strand
TGGCCGCCATTGTCGAGGCTCATGCCAAGCACGACATCGCCCGGCTTGATAGTTGCGAAATATGCCGCCAAATTGGCATTGGCGCCCGAGTGGGGCTGCACATTGGCGAACTTGGCGCCGAACAATTCCTTCGCGCGATCGCGTGCGAGGTCTTCGACGATATCGACCTTCTCGCAGCCGCCGTAATAACGCTTGCCCGGATAGCCTTCCGCATATTTATTGGTGAGCACGCTGCCCATAGCCTGCATGACGGCAGGACTGGTGAAATTCTCAGATGCGATAAGCTCAATGGAATTGCGCTGGCGATCGAGCTCTTCGGAAATTGCCTCGGCCACCTGAGGGTCTTGTTCGGCGAGCAAAGACATGCTGTCTCCTTCGTTTGATACGGCATCGCGCATCATGCGCGAGTTTCGGAACCGCTCCAATATAGCCGAAGGGAGCCGCGGGGGCTCCCTTCTCTTCGGTATTTAACGCAATCGTTCGAAAACGATGGTGGCTGGCGCCTAGCGATACGTATTCACGTCGGCGTCGAGGTCCATGATCTTCTTCACACGCATAGCGTGGCGGCCGCCCTCGAACTTGGTCGTAAGGAAGGTATCGACGATCCGCTTGTTCTCGTCGAGCTCAACGAAACGGCCGGAAAGCGTGATGATATTCGCGTCGTTATGCTGGCGGCACAGCTCGGCAAACTGAACGTTGATGATGTTCGCAGCGCGGCAGCCAACGATTTTATCGGCCGCGAGTGCCATGCCGATGCCCGTGCCGCATACGAGCACGCCGCGGTCGGCCACGCCGTTGGACACGTCATGCGCAACGGCGGCTGCATAATCGGGATAGTCGACGCGATCGTCGCTGTCGGGGCCGCGGTCGATAACCTCAAAGCCCTGCTCTTTCAGATACGCCGCGAGCTCTTGCTTCTGCTCGAAACCAGCGTGGTCGCTGCCAATGGAGATTTTCATTGCCATGACAATCCTTTCTTCGCGCGGCCATGCCGCCGATATTCGTTACTCGTGAATCATAACCCGAGAAACCGCCGCGTGCCAGTTGGCGAGCTTTTCTTCACGCTCTGCCTCAATCATTGCGGGGCGGAAGTGGTCATCGCGCTCGCGCATGGCGCGCAATTCAGCCGTGCTTTCCCAGAATCCCGTGGAAAGCCCTGCCAAAAACGCGGCGCCCAAACCGGTGCTCTCAAGCACTTTGGGACGATTGAGCTGGGCGTTGAGGATGTCGGCCTGGAATTGCATCAAAAAGCCGTTCGCCGATGCGCCGCCGTCGACGTTGAGCTGGTCAATCGCATGTCCCGATTCGCGCTCCATGGTCGCGGCGACATCGGCAACCTGGTATGCCATGGACTCGAGCGCCGCCCGGGCGATATGCGCCCTATTCGCGCCGCGCGTAAGGCCGAAAATCGCGCCGCGCGCTTCGGAGTCCCAGTATGGCGCTCCGAGGCCCGTGAACGCTGGAACAACCACGACGCCCGCAGAATCGGGGACGCTGTTCGCAAGATCTTCGCTTTCGGCGGCGTTTTGGATAATGCCGAGCTCGTCTCGAAGCCACTGCACCACAGCGCCCGCCACGAACACGCTGCCTTCAAGGGCGTATTCGAGCCCATCGGCCCCAGGAGCGCTCGCGGCGACCGTAGTTACCAAGCCGTTTTGCGATTCAACGGCGGTATGGCCCGTATGGAGCAACATAAAACAACCCGTGCCGTACGTATTCTTCGCGCGACCGGGGTCGAAACAGCACTGGCCGAACAAGGCCGCCTGCTGATCGCCCGCAACGCCGCGAATCGGAATGCCGGCAGGCACGGCGGCGCAGGCCGTTTTTCCGAAGTCGCCCGACGAGGGACGCACCTCGGGAAGAAGCGATGCGGGCACGTCGAACAGCTCGAGCAGCTCTTCGTCCCACTCGCCCGTATGGATGTTGAAAAGCATCGTGCGGCTCGCGTTGGTCACGTCGGTCGCATGCACTGCCCCGCCCGTGAGCTGCCAAATGAGCCACGTATCAACCGTGCCGAACGCAAGCTTGCCGGCCTTTGCCACCTCGCGCGCGCCGGGAACATGGTCGAGCAACCACTTGATTTTGCTCGCCGAGAAATACGCATCGGGAATGAGGCCCGTTTTTGCTTGAATGAGCTCGCGAACGCCCGGCCGCGCGCACACTTCCTCGACGATGTCGGTCGTACGACGACATTGCCACACGATGGCGTTCGCAATGGGAGCACCCGTCTCGCGATTCCAAACCACCGTGGTTTCACGCTGATTCGTAATGCCAATCGAGTCGATTTCTTCGGGAGATACGCCCGAAGACACGAGCACCTCGGTTATTACGCCGAGCTGCGATGAGGCGATTTCGCGCGGATCGTGCTCAACCCAGCCGGGCTTCGGGTAAATCTGGCGAAAGGGATGCTGTGCGATGCCGACCGGCTGGCCCGCATGGTCGAACAAGATAGCGCGCGATGACGTAGTCCCCTGGTCGAGCGCAAGAACGTATTTTTTCGACATAGATCCTCTCTTTGCTCGTCGCCTGGAATGCGGTTTCGGCTCGGTCAGGTCCTGACTCGCGCGAAAGCCACATTAAGTGGCTTTCGGCTCGTGCGGAATCTACCGAAACCGCACCCCAGGCGACGAGCAAACGCGCTCACCAGCATAAACGAAGTCGTCTTCTTCATTCGAAGGAAGCTTCGAGGCCCTCGGTGTTCAAATATTCTTTACTCCAATACGAAACACCGCGAAGCGGGCGCATAGCGAACGAAGTGAGCGGTAGCCCGCTGTGGCCTCAGGGCTTTCTTCGGATGAAGAAGACGACGGACAGGTTACGAAATTCCGTAGGCCTCGTACATCGCGAGCGTTGCCTTGATAGCGATTTGCTGGGCGAACAGCTGCTGCGCTTGAGGGTCGGCCGAGCCGTTCTCCTCGATATCGGCGAGCTTTTCGTTCACGTTTTCCAGCTGGCCTTCCAAATCTTGGTGCATGTCTTCATAAGCGGCCAGGCGACGAAGCGCCGCTGCTTGGTAGCGAGGCTGAACTTCCACATCGCCGTTCGCAGCGATTTCGGTCAAACGATGCATAGAACTCTCCTGTCGTTAAAGCCGCCAAATAACAGGCGGCGCAATACAACCTTTGCAAACGGTGCAATTGTAACGCGAACATTAGATTCTTTGCTTTGCAAGCCAGGCTTCCACATCGGCCATAACGCGTGCGCGACCGGGTTCATTGAGAATCTCGTGGCGCATGCCGGGATAGATTTTCATCTCAACCGATTGCACGCCGGCATCCCGGTATTCTTCGGCAGCCTTCCGCACGCCGCGCCCGCAATCGCCCACAGGGTCTTCCCCGCCCGCGATAAAGAGCAGCGGCAAGGCTTTAGGAACTTTGGATGCGCTTTCCGCACGAACCACTTCACCCGTAAGCGCGGTGAGCGTGGCGTACCCACCCACGGTGAACATCTGGCCGCATTCCGAATCGTTGATGTAGGCGTCGACTTGTGCCGGGTCGGTTGAAAGCCAATCGAAATCGGTACGCGGGTTTTTGACGGCCTTTGAATAGGCGCCGTCGGCCACGGAATGCAAGAGCTCGCTTTTGTGGCGCTCTCCACGCAGACGTGCGAGCGCATGCGCCAAAGCATTGCCCGCCATCGAAAGCGCTGCCGCCTGCTGGCCCGTGCCGCACAGCACCGCTGCCGCAAGGCCCTCGCCGTGCTCGGAAATGTATTTGCGCGTAATGAAGCTGCCCATAGAATGGCCAAATATCACATAGGGCACCTCGCTGCCGAATCGTGCCTGCATAATGCCACGCAAGGCGTGCGCATCTTGAACGAGAACCTCGGCGCCATCGCGAGCGGGCATATGGCCCAAGTCTTGCGCATCGGAAATGCTTTTTCCATGCCCCACGTGGTCGTTCGCGCACACCACGAAACCGCTTTCCACAAGGAATTTGGCGAAATGAGCGTAGCGTGCGACATGCTCCGACATTCCGTGCACGATTTGGACAATGCCCCGAACGTCTGAATAGCGCAGCCCTTCCGAGCTTTCCGAACCTTCCGGCCGCTCGGCGGCATCAGGCTCCCATACGAGCGCGCGAATCGCCGTTTTTCCATCGGCGCTCGGATACTTCAACGTGGCCGTTTTCATGTGCGCACCTCTTTCAACGGAACTGGCGCGCCACCCATGCGCCCCTTGCCCATTCACTCTGCGCTCATTTTACAATGGCGAATGCCACGGCCACCCATCATACTGTTCGTTTGCCCAATTAATAAAAATGCCGTCCATGAAGCACGGGGCACTGGCATGGGCATGGGTATGGGTATAGGCAATCATAATGACTGACGATTCCGCGATAAAGTCGGCCATGGGCACGGGACAATCGCTCAAACGAATCATGCGGGGCCAGTCGCTGTGCCCGCACCTTTTCGAAATCACAGCTGCGCCCCTCCCAAGAAGAGCGGCATGATGCCACTTGCGGCAAGAAAGCCGATTGCGAGAAACGGGGCAAAGGGAAAGTCGCGCGCTGGTCGGCCGGCCGCGAATCGAGCCAGACAATACAGAAGCGATGCGACGCACGCGACGCCAAGCGCCACGATGCCCCCTTCGAAACCAGCGAAGAGCCCTATGGGGAACAGCAATTTCACGTCACCTGCGCCAAGCGACTCTCCACCACGAAAGAACGAGATTGCAAGCGAACACGCAAGCGCGAAAATCGACACCCCGAAAGCCCCTATAGCGTTCGATGCCGCCGTGGACAATATCGACTCTACGAGGTTCGATGAAGACGCGCCCGCCAATTCAGAAGCACTTCCCAGCGAGGCATTCGTCGTGAACGAGAACGTCGCCCCGCCAAAAACGGGCCCAACCGCACATGACGGCTCTCGAAC
>CAKUEV010000153.1 GCA_934646845.1 uncultured Slackia sp. | reverse complement strand
TTGGCCAGGGCGAGCATGTCTTCAACAAGGCCCTGCATGCGCTGCCCTTCGACCTGAATGCCCTCGATCCACTGGCGTTGGCTTTCGACGGTGCGCTCGGGATGTTCGAGCGCGATGGAAGCATCGGCCAGAATCACGGTAAGCGGGGTTTTCAGCTCATGCGAGGCGTCGGCGATGAATTGGCGCTGAGATCGCCACGTTTGCTCGACGGGGCGCAGCGCCCAGCGCGAGAAGAACAGCGATATCACGAAAAACGCGGCGAGCGCAGCGATTGCCGCGCCAACGAGGGTGAGCGCGAGCGACTTCCAGCCGGCGGCGGAATTTGCGTCGGCGAACGCGAGGTACGTGGCGTCGCCGATCGTTCGCTTTTCGAAGAAGAGCCCCAAGTCAGAGAAAGAACCCGTGCCGTCTTCTGCGGGGGCAAGGCGCGAGAGCGCGGTTTCGAGTACCTCGTCGTTGATGTTGGCGGTGCCGGCGGGCGAGGCGCTCATCGCGCTGCCTTCGGCGTTCAGCGCGTATACTGCAACGGGAATCGTTTGGCCCTGGCCTCCGCCGATTTTGGGGGCGAGGGCTCCGCTTTGGGCTGCGTCATAGCCGCTGGCATCGTCGTTCGATGAGGCATCGTCGGCATCTGGCTCATTCTGCGGTTCGCTATCGTTGTTCTGATCGTTGGGGTCGGTCGCGCTTGCCCAGTTTCCGCCAAATTCGTGCTTGGGCGGCCTGTTATCGCGCATTTCCCTATGTTCGTGCTGCTCGATTGCATTGTCGAGGGAATTGGCGATGGCCTGCTGAACCTCGGCGACGTCTTGCTTCCAATCGAAAATGCAAATTGCGGTGAACGAGACCGTAATCACCGCCAAAACGCACACCATATTGAGCGCGATGAATTTCTTTCGCAGTTTGAAGAGCACGGGGCTGCCCTTTGCATTCCTATGCATCGGGGCCCTCTGCCAGGCGATAGCCCACGCCGCGAATCGTTTCTATATGTGCGGCAGCTTCGAGAAAACGCAGCTTTTTGCGCAAGAACGAGACGTATGCTTCGACGTTGTTGTCTTCGGCTACGCCCGTGGTGCCCCATACGCGATCGATAATGGTTGTTTTCGGCACGGTTTTGCCGGCATTCGACATAAGCACGCGGGCAAGTGCGAATTCTTTTGCGGAAAGGTGAATGGAGGATGATTCGGACGCGAATTCGCGTTCGGTCAAATCGAGGGTCAGGTTGAATGCGCGAAGTGTCTCGAATTCAACCTCGCCTTGACGGCGGGTGAGCGCGCGCAGGTGAGCCATGAGCTCTGCGGGCGAGAATGGCTTGGTCATGTAATCGTCGGCGCCTGAATCGAGCCCGCGGATTTTATCGGGCACCGCATCGCGCGCGGTGAGCATGAGCACCGGGGTGGCGATTCCCGCGCGGCGCAGGTCAGAGACGATGTCGAACCCGTTTTTCTTGGGCAGCATCACGTCGAGAATCGCGACGTCGTATTTTCCCTGAGACGCGTAGGCGTAGCCGGTTTCGCCGTCATTCGCCGTGTCAACCGCGTGGCCGGCCTCTTCTAGGATGTGGGCGAGTGCGCTTGCCAGTCGCACGTCGTCTTCAACGATAAGCAGGTTCATGGTCGGTGCCTTTTCTTAATCTTGGCGTCGTGCCCTGTGGGAGATCGCTTTCAGGCGCGTTTGGCACGACGCATTTTTCTTCAATGGACGCGCTGAGGGTTTCGGAGGCTGGCGCGCTTTCCCAAAACCGCGCTGCGGCTACCGCTCGCTCCGCTCGCTATGCGCCTTGCTCTGCATGCATTGAAATAAAGTCAGATTGCTTGCAGAAGGTTTCGGGAAAGCGCGCCAGCCTCCGAAACCGAAGTGCTCTTTTCAACAATCCCTATTTTACCTGCGCTACTGAAAGAAACCTGAAAGCTCTCGTGGCTTTTCAGCGCCCTTTCAGGCGTGCGTTTTAGCATGGCCGTCATCGAATTGACCTCGATTTTACGAGATTGGAGCAGCTATGGCTGAGTATACGGGGACGTTTGAGCGCAAGGAAGTGAAGTACCGCCTGAATCCTGTGCAGGTTCGCACGATAAAGCAGGCGCTTGGCGTGTATATGGCGCCCGACGAATACGGGCAAACGTCCATCACGAGCGTGTATTACGACACGCGGAACCGCGACATGATTTCCCGGTCGCTCGAAAAGCCCGCGTATAAGGAAAAGCTCCGTTTGCGCACCTATGGCCCCCGAAGCGCGCAGGCGCTGGTGTTTGTCGAGCTGAAAAAGAAGCACAAGGGCATCGTATATAAGCGGCGCATCGCGGTAAGCGAATCGGCGGCCCAGCTTTTCATGGTGGGCGTGCCGTATGGAAGGGCGATTGGCCGTCATCCGTTGGCCGACGAGGCGCTTGAAGCTGAGTCGCATTCTGCGAAAAGCCTGCAAATCGCAGAAGAGATTGCGGCGTGCGTCCGCCGTAATGGCCCCGTGTTTCCCTCTATGGCAATTCTGGTGGAGCGCGTGGCGTGGGCACCGCTGTCCGATGCTCGTGGGGCCCAGGCGAAAGGCATGCGCATCACGTTTGACGAGCGCATTCGCTATCGAGATTTGTTCGCGCCGGAAGGAAAGCGCGCTTCGGTGCCGTTGCTCGCTGCGGGCGAGGCGATTATGGAAGTGAAGGTTCCGGGCGCCTATCCCTTGTGGCTCGTGCGTGCGCTTGACGATTGCAAAGCCTACCCGACGTCGTTTTCCAAATACGGTGAAGCGTATTTGTCATGCGAGGGCAAGTCTGCCCCGAAGGCATATCGCGAACAAGTCGCTTTCGATGAGGCCATGCGCGGCGAACAGGGCCGCCCCCAAGATGGCCAATCGCTTAATCAAGATTCGCGCCTGTACGCGGCCGAAGCCTCAGGTGCGCATTCGAATTCGCTGCAGCTCCCCAATATCGTTATTGGAGCATAAGCCTCGTACGTTCAATTTTTCCTAGAGGAGTTTTCTCATGTTCGACCTTGTATCTACGTCGCTGTTCGGCACGGCTGATTCGGCGATGGCGAGCGTTTCGACGCCCGAATTTTTGATGTGCTGCGCGGCATCGATTGTGCTCGGCGCGGCATGTGCGGCCGTTTATATGTTCCGGCACAACTATTCGAAGAACTTCGTGGTCACGCTCGCGCTTTTGCCGCTCATCGTGCAAATGGTCATCACCCTTGTAAACGGCAATCTGGGCGCCGGCATCGCGGTTATGGGCGTGTTCAACCTCGTGCGCTTCCGCAGCATCCCCGGCTCGGCGAAAGATATTGGAAGCGTGTTCTTGGCTATGGCCATTGGTTTGGCGACGGGCATGGGCTTCATTGGGCTCGCGGTGCTTTTCACCATTATCGTTGCCATCGTGAACGTCGTGTATGTGTGCACGCCGTTTGGCAAGCCCGCCGAGCCGGGCAAGCGCCTGTGCGTATCGGTGCCTGAAGATCTTGAATTCGACGGCATGTTCGATGACGTTCTCGGGCGCTTCACTTCGAGCCATGAGCTCGTGGAAATTCGCACGACGAACATGGGCAGCCTGTATCAACTCGAGTACGAAATTCGTATGCGCGAGCCCGGCCTTGAGAAGCGCATGATCGACGAAATGCGCACCATGAACGGCAACCTGAAAATCACGCTTGGCCGCGCGCCCATGGCGAAGGAGGTCTTGTAATGATGCGGAAAACGATTGATTCCCGATGCACGGAAGAGTCCGCACGCACCGATTTTGTCGGCATGCTGCGCGGGGCCGGATTGCCGCTTGCGGGTTGCGCTGCGGCGGTACTGCTTTTTTCTGTGGCGGGCTGCTCGGCGACCGATGCCGATGAATCTTCGGTCGCATCGACTGCAGAAATTCTTGAGGAAAACGCGTCTGAGAAGAGCGTTGAATACGCGAGCTTCGAGGAAGTTGCAGCTGCGTTTGATGCCTCCGCCCTCAATCTTGAATATTCCAAACGCGACACGGATGCTTCCTTTGATGAATCGTCCGCGACCAAGATAACGCTCTCGGGGGATTCGGCGAGCGTATCGGGGTCGGGCGCTGTGGCGGAGGGCTCCACGATAACGATTTCCGCTGCGGGAACCTATATTGTGTCAGGAAATTTGACTGATGGATCAATTACGGTAGTTACCAGCGAAAACGATAAGGTTCAGATTGTTCTTAACGGTGTAAAGATAGTGTGCTCCAGCGAGCCTGCCATTAATATTCAGTCGGCAGATAAATGCTTTATCACATTGGCCGACGGTACGCAGAATGTACTTTCCGACGGAACCTCTTATGCGAATGAAGATGCAAACGCGTGCGTGTATTCGACGTGTGATTTAACGATTAACGGTTCGGGCTCGCTCGATATCTCGGGAAATTATCGCCATGGGGTCTACTCGAAAGACGATTTGGTTGTCTATGGTGGTTCAATCAATGTGAGCGCCGTCGAGGATGGTCTGAACGGCAAAGATTCCGTGAAAATCGGTGCGGGGGATATCTCGATTGCCGCGGGTGCCGATGGCGTGAAATCGAGCAAATCGACCAATCCCGAAAAAGGCTTTGTGTATGTGAATGGTGGGTCACTTTCGATCGATGCCGAAGACGACGGCATTCAGGCGAAGACATACCTCTGCATAGCCGGGGGGTCGATTGAAATCGATGCCGCTGACGATGCGTTGCATTCCGATTTGGAAGGCGCGCTCAACGGAGGATCGACTTCAGTGTGCAGTGGCGATGACGCATTTCATTGCGAGACGAAGCTTGAAGTGAATGATGGGTCGTTTGTTGCCGAAACGTGCAATGAGGGTTACGAGGCCGAGCAGGTTATCATTAATGGCGGCGATACCGATATTTATGCGCTCGACGATGCTTTGAACGCTTCTGCGGCGGACTTGAGCGATGA
>CAKUEV010000152.1 GCA_934646845.1 uncultured Slackia sp. | reverse complement strand
TGCAGGAACAAATCGTATCCGGCGGGCGCTTCGTCGGCATCCATGCGATGGCAGAAGCACGACTGAGAAGGCGTGCATCCAACGCCCACGATGAGCGTGGCTTCGCGGCGCGCGCGGTAATACGGGTCGGGGTACGGCCCTTCAAGAAAAACGGAATCGAGCTTTTCGATGGCGTTCATATCGCAAGGGTGAACGCCGAAAAGAACGCGTGGCTTCACGTCGAGCTCGTACGCGTCGACATCGTTTTGAGCCACGTCGAATTTGAAAAGAACCTCGCGAGGAGGCAAGAAGTATTTTTTGGGAGAGGCGATGGTGGTCGAGTAATCAAGCACCACGTCATTAGGGTCATCGATGGTATCGAAAATGTGGCCCTGGTCGCATTCGACCGGGGCCACGAGTTCGTAAGAATCCATGAAAGCCCGAATGAGCGAAGGCACGTCGCCAGCATCAATGATGCGGTAGAGCACAAGCTCCTCCTTCAATCCGACAATGAAAGCGAGCGGCTCGCCGACGTGTTCGCCCGAAAGGCTTAGCGTAGATTATTTATGCACCGAAGAAGATGCCGATTTCACGCTCGGCAGACTCGGGCGAGTCGGAGCCGTGAATAACATTTTCGTCCATAATGAGACCAAAGTCACCACGAATCGTGCCGGGGGCAGCTTCTGCCGGGTTGGTGGCGCCCATGAGGGTGCGCATCTTCTTGACAGCGCCTTCGCCGGAGACAACCATCTTCACAACCGGGCCGCTGGTGATGTACTCGATGAGGCCGTTGTAGAAGGGCTTGCCCTCGTGCTCAGCGTAGTTCGCAGCAGCCTGCTCGGGGGTAACATTGGCCAGCTCCATGCGCTCGATAACGAGGCCGGCGCGCTCGATGCGGCTCACGATCTCGCCGATGTGATGATTGCGCACAGCGTCGGGCTTGAGCATGGAGTAGGTCTTTTCAATTGCCATGATTGTTCCCTTTCTTGAAGAAAAAACGGCTTTCTAACAGGCACGTCGCACAAAGGCGACGCGCTTTATTGCAACCTGGCTACCCAGGCGTTGCAGCATTTACGACTGCTGGGAGGCGAACGTCATTTGTACGCCGGAAACCTTCCAGCCAAGCATATCGCGCACCATGGAAACAGTGTAGGACACTTCCCCGCCCTCGGGCGTGGATGCCGTCACGTACACCGTGGAGTTTGACATGGATTTGTCCATGCCATCGATGGCGACATCGGAATCGGACACGACGCCGCGCATGGCATCGTCAACCTTATCGGAGCTCATCGACGAAACGAAATAGCTCGAGGCGTTCTCGGTATCGGCGAACAGGCCCTTCACCACGCTTTCCTGCGTGGGATAGCCGTAGCCTTGCGTATACAGGAACACGCCTGCGCCGGCAGCGAGCAGCAGGAGCACGAAGAACGCGACCAGGATTTTCAGGCCGACGTTGCGGCGCTTGCGATCTTGACGCGCAATGCCCTTCGAATAGCGCTCGAGCTCTTCGTCGCTCGCATTGAAGAAACGCTCGTCGCCCGAATTGTAGTTATCGACCGGCTCATAGCCATAGGCCTCGGCCGGGTAATACTGCGGGTCGGCGTACGCTTCCACCGGATAGGCGTCGTCTTGCGTGGGCACGCCATCGGCGGGAACGTCGAGGCCCGACATGTCGTTGCCGTCGTTGGACGCAGCCGCGGGTGCGGGCATTGCCTGCTGGCCAATGGCGGGCATCGCGATGGTGCCCGTCGCCATGCACTTGGCAGCCTGGGCGTAGTCGACGCTCGCCGACTCGCTCAGGAAGTAGGTCTTATCGGCGAGGGCCGACTCGAACGCGCTCATAGCCTTCTGCATTTGGCCCAGAGCAACGTACGCCTGGCCGAGGTTCGCATACATCTTGTTGCGCGTTGCGGCGTCCATATCGAACTGCAGCGCGCTTTCATACGACGCCACGGCATCGGCCGGACGATTGAGGGCCATGAAGCATACGCCCAGGTTGAGCAGCGCCTTGCTCGGATCGGGGTTGCGCGAATCGAGCGCGGCCTCGCGGAATGCGACGCCAGCTTCGGCGTTTTTGCCAAGCTTCAAAAGCGCATTGCCCATGCCCAAATAGGCCTTGTAAGGAGTGTCGTATTTGGCATCGGAGGTGGCGATTTCAAAATGAGACACGGCGTTTTCGTAATCATGCTTGAAAACGTACGCTTTGCCCAAGTTGCAATTCACCGCACCCACGGCGTCGTAAGCGGAATCGGCGGTCGCCTGAGTGTACGACTCGATAGCCGAATCGAAATCTTTCAGCTGCAGCAAGCAGTTGCCCAGCTGGTGATACAGATACCCCAAATCGCCCGGGCCCTTCGGCACGCTGGGATCTTGGAGCAGCTGGACGTATGCCTGGCTTGCGGCCTGAAAGTCGCGTGCCTGGTATGCGGCTTGCGCCTGGGCTACGTATTGGTTGTCCATGAATTCCTGTCTTCCTTGAATACGCATGAAAGCTTGTGGCTAGTCGGCGTTTTCGATTTCGATAGTTTCAATGACATCGCCCACGCGAAGCTCGCCGATGACATCTTTGCCTTCGATGGTCTGGCCGAACACGGTGTAGCCAGAGTCGAGATTATGCTGAGGACCCAAGCACAGATAGAACTGAGAGCCCGCAGAATCGGGGTTCGCGCTGCGAGCCATAGCCAGCGCGCCGTCTTCGTGGGAGTTGTTCGGATTGGTGGTGTACTCCTGCTTGATGCAGTAGCCCGGACCGCCCGTGCCAAGGCCAGCCCACGGGTTGCCGGCAGCTTCGATGACCTGCGCGGAATCGAGGTCGCGGGTGTTGGGGCAGCCGCCCTGAATGACGAAGCCGGGAACATAGCGATGGAACTTGAGATTGTCGTAGAAGCCCTTGCGAGCGAGCTCAACGAAGTTGCCCACATGGATGGGGGCGTCGTCGCCAGCGAGCTGAACTCGAATGTCGCCCTTGGAGGTTTTGATGACGGCGATTTCCTTGCCGTTGGGCTGATACTCGGGGGTATACAGTGCCATAGTCGATAACTCCTTCTTTATCGTGCGTTGAAACTGCGTCTGGCGCCGGTAATCGGCGCGAAGTCGAAGCATCGTTGCTGCAAGCGGCGCCTCTTTTGCCGCGTTCGGCAGCACATAAGCCTTTGTATGATACCGCTCAATGACTTTTTGCAGGCTTGCGCCATAAAAATTGCTCATGAACTCGATGGAATTCCAGCACGAAAACGCCTCGAACCTGAAAAAAGGGCGGACGCTTAAGCGCCCGGAGGCGAGTCCAGCACGAGGAGTAAGTTCCCCATACGCAAAACGCCCGCGCAAATGAGAGCATTTACGCGGGCGCAGCTGAGCGTTGTTGACGACATGCATGGCGGCCCCAAGCTGGGGGCATGCTGAGCTCACGCACATCGGCCGTTTTACTGGTTCTTATTCGCGAAAATCGAAACCGTCTCCACATGGAAGGTCTGCGGGAACATATCGACAGGCGTTGCTTGCAAAAGCTCAAAGCCGGCCGCTTCGAGCAGCTTCACGTCGCGCGCCCACGTAGCCGGGTCGCAGCTCACATACGCCACGCGCAAGGGCGCCGCCTCGGCGATGGAGCCGATGATTTCTTTCGCAAGGCCGCTCCGCGGCGGATCGACGATGAGCGCATCGAGCTCGCCGAGTTCGGGCAGCTCGCGCGTCGCATCGCCGCCAATGACCTCGACATCGACGTTTTCTTGCTCAACGGTGTGGCGCAAATTGCGCACGCTCGAGCCATACGACTCAACGGCGTACACACCGCCGCAGCGCTTCGCGAGCGGAATGGTGAAAGTACCCACGCCGCAGAACAGGTCGGCCGCGACGCAATCTTCATCGAGCTCGAGGCCGTCGAGGGCAAGCTGCACCAGCTTGTCGGCCTGGGGCGTATTCACCTGGAAGAACGAAGGCGCGCTCACGCCGTGCTCAATGCCCGCGACGGTTTCGCGCCAAAAGCCGCGGCCATCGAGAATCTCGAGGCCTTTGAGCTTGCGCGCGCTGCCCGCATCGGCCGTCATCACGCGCACGATCGACGATGCTTTCACAGCCGTGGACAGGGTTTTCGCCACAGCATTACGAGGAAACGGCCCGGGCGTCGTCCACAAAGCCACTTCCAAATCGCCCGAACGGTGCGAATGGCGCACGCCCACGCGATGGATGCCCAAATCTTCGCGACCCGTAAGATAGCGCAGGGCGCCGCGCAGAGCCTTCGGCGTTTTTTGGGCTTGCTTGTGCGCAAGCGGGCAAGCATCGGCGGCAAGGATTTTGTCGCTCCCCTTCTGGTGGAAGCCCATTTGGAAGCCCTGCTTCGCGTCGAAGGCGCAGCTGAACTCGAGCTTGTTGCGATATTCCATTTGACGCTTCGACGGCACGCATGCGCCAACGATGCGCTCGGCGCGCTCCGCATCGAAGCCGCCGATGCGGCGCAGCTGCGACACCACGGCATCGCGCTTCGCGGCAAGCTGGCGCTCGTAAGATATATGTTGCCAACCGCAGCCGCCGCATACGCTCGCCAGCGGGCATGCCGGCAGCACGCGATCGGGCGACGGCGCAACGAGCTCAACCACGTGGCCTTCGCAGAAATTGCCCTTGTCGCGATCGATTTCGACCAAGGCGACATCTCCCGGGCACGCGCCGTTCACGAATACGGTTTTGCCATTTTCCGCGCGGCCGATACCCGCATCGCCATAGGCAAGGCGATCGATGGTAATAGTTTCTGGCATAGTTCCTCTTTCTCGCGAAAGATATTTTAGCGTATAATAGGCGACTGCGATGTGCCCCAGTAGCTCAGGGGATAGAGCGTCTGCCTCCGGAGCAGAAAGCCGTAGGTTCGAATCCTATCTGGGGCACCATTCCGATTTTCCTCGAACCCGCTGGATG
>CAKUEV010000151.1 GCA_934646845.1 uncultured Slackia sp. | reverse complement strand
CGGCCCGCATCGACCGCGGCGAACAGGTTTTCCTGCAGCTCTTTGGCGAACATGGAACGAGAGCCGCGGCCGAATTCCTTCGCCATATCGATAATGCGCACCTCGGGCATAGGCTTGCCATTCGCGCGCGTCGGAAGTACCACACGATGCCACATATCGTCGACCTTGCAGCGGCACAGCGTCTCGATCGAAGGAGTCGCGCTGCCCAGCACAAGCGCGGCGCCTGTGCGCTGAGCCATCCATGCGGCCACATCGCGCGCGTGGTAGCGCGGCGCACTTTCCTGCTTATAGGTACTTTCGTGCTCTTCGTCGATAATGATGAGGCCAAGCGTTGCCATAGGGCAAAAGAGCGCACTTCTCGCACCCACGACCACGCGTTTTTTGCCTAGGCGCACCGCTTCCCACTGGTCGAATCGCTCGCCCGCCGTCATGCGCGAGTGCATAACCGCCACGGTATCGCCGAAGCGGTCCTCGAAGCGCGACACCGTTTGCGGGGTAAGCGCGATTTCAGGCACGAGCACGATAGCACCGCGCCCCAGTTCAAGCGCATGGCGAATCGCACGCAGATACACCTCGGTTTTACCCGACCCCGTTACACCATCGACCACGCACACCTCGCCGGCGCAACGGTCGATGCATGCATCGACGCAGCTAAGCGCCGCGGCTTGGCCGTCGGTAAGCGCAAAGCTCTCACGCGCCTCGGCGGCCTCGGCGATTTCTTCATCGAGCGGCACGGGCGCCTCGGCTTCGCCCTTCTTCTTCCTGCGACGCGCAGGCTTTTGCAGCTCCCACACATCGCCGCGTTTCACGACCTTCGGCGCGCGGCCCACGGGCGTGAGCAAATGCACGCACGAGCTGAGGGGCGCCACGTATTCATGAGCGATAAATTGGATAAGCGCGGCGCCGTCCTCGTCGAAATAGGGTGAGGAAAGCACCGAGAGCAACGGTTTGAGGCGCGCCGCCGATTCGGGGTCGATTTCGGAATCGGGACGCTCGCAAACCTCCATAACGTAGCCGATCGATCGGCGCGCGCCGAACTCGACCAGCACGGCACAACCCACTTCCACGCCGACCATATCGGCGGGAACTACGTAGGTATAGAGGCTGTCAAGCGACTGGGTTTGTATGTCCAAAACTAAGGAAACGGTTCTCATGCAGGCGAGTATATAAGAAAAGCGAGCCTCGGAAGAGACTCGCTTTCAAAATACAACATATGTTCGTGTTTGCGAAATGCGGGCGGACGAACTACTCCAAGCCGCACGCCTTGCGCAGCGCCTCGGCCTTGTCGCGGCGCTCCCACGTGAACTCGGGAAGCTCGCGGCCGAAGTGGCCGTAGTTGCTGGTGAGACGATAGATCGGACGACGAAGGTCGAGCGCGTCGATAATCGCGGCCGGGCGCAGGTCGAAGACTTCGGACACAGCCTTCTCGATGTCGGCCACAGGCACATGCTCGGTGCCGAAGGTGTCGACCATGATGCTCACCGGGCGAGCCATGCCAATGGCGTAGGCGATTTGCACTTCGCAGCGATCGGCCAAGCCAGCCGCCACGACGTTTTTGGCGACCCAACGCGCCGCGTATGCTGCGGAGCGGTCGACCTTCGTGCAATCTTTGCCCGAGAACGCGCCGCCGCCGTGACGGCCCATGCCGCCGTAGGTGTCGACGATAATCTTGCGACCCGTGAGGCCCGTGTCGCCCATGGGGCCACCGATGACGAAACGACCCGTGGGGTTCACGTAGATATCCATGTCGCTTGCGGCCTTCAAGCCTTCAGCGGCAAGGACGGGGTTAATCACATGCTCAATAAGCGCAGCCTCGAGCTGATCATGCTCAACGCCTTCATCGTGCTGGGTGGAAATGAGCACCTTCTCAACGGCTTCGGGCTTGCCATCGACATAGCGGACCGAAACCTGGGTTTTGCCGTCGGGACGAAGGAACGGAAGCGTGCCGTTCTTGCGAACCTCGGTCAAACGCTCAGAGAGGCGATGCGCCAGGTAAATGGGCATCGGCATGAGCGTGCTCGTTTCGTTGCAGGCGTAGCCGAACACCATGCCCTGGTCGCCCGCGCCGGTTTCGTCTTCCTTATCGGCGGCTTCGCCGTGCTGGGCCTCCCAGCTCTCATCGACGCCCTGGGCGATATCGGGGCTCTGGCTGTGAATGGCGTTGATCACGCCGCAGGTGTCGCAGTCGAAGCCATACTTCGCGCGGTCATAGCCGATGGAGCGAACAACGTCGCGCACGATGGTGTCGACGTCAACGTAGGCCTGCGTGCGAATTTCGCCCGTCACGAACACCGTGCCCGTCGTGGCAACGGTTTCGCATGCGCAGCGAACCTGCGACACGTCGGCAGGCTTGCCGCTCGGCGAAATGTAGCCGGCTTTTTCGAGCTCGATTTCTTTAGCGAGAATCGCGTCCAGAATGGCATCGGAAACCTGGTCGCACAGCTTGTCGGGGTGGCCTTCGGTCACCGACTCAGACGTGAACAGGTAGGTAACATTCTCGTTGGACATTCAGAATTCCTTTCTTCATCGCTGTTGGCGGGACCACCGTGGGTGTTGCCCCCGGTTGGTACCGGGATCGACGAGCCAACCCTCTTCCCCGGATCTTGATAAATACTGGTGCGCCTGGCGCACAAGCTACACATAGTAGCCGAAATCGACAGCACGACGAGCCAGGCCGCCTGCGCACACGATAACGACACGAACAGGCGATTATGAGCGCAGGCCACCGTTGTAATGCAGCGTGCGGCCTTCCTTCTGCAGGCGTTCGAACTTATGCATGTCGGCCTCGGCCATGCCCTGGGTTTTCGTCATGCGCTTGCCATGCATGGGGTCGCGCGGGTCGTTCCACAAACGCTTGGCGACAGGCGCCCACTCCTCGCTGAACGCCTTGGTTTTCGAGCAGAGCTCCTCGGCGCTTTCCTCGTGCTGCAAATCGGTCGATTTCGCGCCGGAACGTGCGACCATATCGGCGAGCATGCCCGAATTTTCCAGAATGGGGCACGGGCGCAGGTAGTTGCCATCGAAGGGCTGCTCGTAGTAGTACTCCATGAAAATGGGCGAGCGCAGCGCGTCAAGCAAGCTTACGTCATGGATGTTCGCGTTCGAATAGTGCGCGAACACGCACGGCTCCACATCGCCCGCGGCATTGATGTGCAAGTAGCGACGCCCGCCGGCAATGCAGCCGCCCACGAATTCGCCGTCATCTTGGAAGTCGAGCGTGAACAGGGGCTTTGTCTGACGCATCTCGCGCACGAAGTTGTACAGGTGCTCGCGCTGAGCGGCGTTGGGAATAAGATCAGGCGTGGATCCGTGGCCAACAGGCATGAACGAGAAAATCCAAGCGAACAATGCGCCCTGGTCGATAAGCCAATCGAAGTATTCTTCAGACGCAATGGAGCTCGCATTCTGAGCGGTGTAGCAGCATGAAACGCCGAACGGCAGACCGTGCTCGCGAAGCAGCGCCATGGCCTTCGACACCTTCCGGAACACGCCTTCACCGCGGCGCGCATCGGTGGCTTCCTCGAAGCCTTCAGCCGAAATTGCCGGCACGAAGTTCGCCACGCGAATCATGTCTTGGCAGAACGCCTCGTCGATAAGCGTGGCGTTCGTGAAGCAGAGGAACGCGCAATCGGGATGCGCCTCGCACAGCTTGATGAGGTCGTGCTTGCGCACCAAAGGCTCGCCGCCCGTGTAGATGAACACGTGCGTTCCCAAGGCCTTGCCTTGCTCGATGATGGAATTGATGTCGTCGTAGCTCAGGTTGAGCTTATGACCGTATTCTGCGGCCCAGCAACCCGTGCAATGCAGGTTGCACGCGCTCGTGGGGTCGAGCAGAATCGCCCACGGAATATTGCACTGATATTTGTCGCGATTCTTCTCTTGCTCGCCCCACACCATGAGGTTCGAATCAATCAGGACCGATTTCACCAGGCGATTTCGCACCTCGGGGTTCAGATGGGCAATTTTCATGAGCAGCTGATACCAGTTGTTCTTCTCATCGATCGCATTGCGGAATGCCTCGCGTTGCGAAGGAAAAAAGTTGCGCGGAGCGGCCTTGTCGACCATATCCATGGCCTTTGGGAACCTTGTTTCGGGGTCTTCGAACAGGTAATCGACCATTTTGCACAATGCCGCATGCTTCACGGAATCCAAAGCGACCATAACACTCCCCTTTTCTCGCCGCGTTTTGGCGACGTGGCGCTTCAATATTTTTTCTACATGTGTGGTTTTATGCCCATATGTGCATTATTATGATTCGAAGCAAAGGGGGCAATTGCCAGTATTGCTACAGGTGACGCATACGCAACAGAGTGTTTTGATTTGGGGTTAACTTTACCGAAATGTTGATTTCAGATTCAAAGGGGGGCGCAAAAGAATATGGAGCAGGAAAGCGGCGCGAAGAAAATCGATCGACGCGTATTGAAAACTCGCCAAGCAATCGAGGAAGCCTTGGCGAGTCTCATCCTGAAAACCGACTACGACAAGATCACCGTAAGCGCATTGGCGAAAGAAGCCAACATCAATCGCAAAACGTTCTATTTGCACTACAACTCAGTCGACGACGTGCTCGACACCATGACGAAACGACACGCGCAAAAAACCATGGAGCGCATCAAGGCAAGCGGCGTTTTGGACACTGTGCCGCTCGATGTCGATGGCGTTGCGCACGAGATTGGTGAAAGCTATCGCCAAACGCGCCTGTTCAACCCAATATTCATGGAAAAGCTTCCCATTAAGCACCTTATTTCGGCTATGACGCCCTATTGGGTCGAAGCCATTAAGCGCGAGCGCGCAGCGCACGGCCTTAAGCCCCTGGAAAACACCGAGTACTATGCACGTTTCATTCTAGGCGGCATGTTCGAAGCCTATGAAAGCTGGTACAACTCGGGCGACGACATGCCTTTCAACGAAATCGCCCGAATCG
>CAKUEV010000150.1 GCA_934646845.1 uncultured Slackia sp. | reverse complement strand
CGCCGGAGAGCACGTTCACCGGCATGTCAGGGTCGGGGCACTGCAGCGCGTCCATGGCCTGGGACAGCTGGCTGTCGAGGTCCCAGCCGTTAGCGGCGTCGATGGATTCTTGCAGCTTGCCCATTTCTTCCATAAGCGCATCGAAGTCGGCATCAGGGTCGGCCATTTCGGCAGAAATCGCGTTGAAGCGGTCGATTTTCGCGAGCACGTCGCCGAATGCCATTTGCACGTTTTCGAGAACGGTTTTGTCCTCGTCAAGCGGCGGCTCCTGCTGCAGAATGCCCACGGAATAGCCCGGGGACAGGCGCGCCTCGCCGTTGGAAACCTCTTCGAGGCCGGCCATGATCTTCAGCAGCGTGGACTTGCCCATGCCGTTCGGGCCCACCACGCCGATTTTCGCGCCGGGATAGAACGACAGCGTAACGTCGTCGAGAATCACCTTGTCGCCGTGCGCTTTGCGCGCCTTGTACATGGTGTAAATGAATTCCGCCATGCGGGACTCCTGTTCGTTGATTGATGTGCTCTTGATTGATTGGCTCCGCGCGCAACGCAGCGGCGCCAGGCGAGCTGTTGTACCGAATTCAATTCAGCCATTCTACCAGGTCGCCCGCAAACGCCGCCGCGCGCCCATCAGTTCCCCACGAGCGGGCGGAATACCCGGGCAGAATCGCCCGCGAGGCTCTTCGGGGTTGGACCTGTTAAATGCTCGTAGCGTTTGACAGGTTTTCGCGGGCCTAGTATTCCTCGGGATCAACCCCAAGGCGTTCGGCAATTTCGAGCAACTCGTCGCGCGAGGCAGATTCGATATCTGCAATGTCCAGCAACGCCGCCGGAAAGCCGCCGAACATGGCGGTTCCGCATTCGTCCATCAATCGCTCACGCAGCGCTTCCTCGTCAAACTCGTTCATCAGCAACGCCTCCTATCATTTTCAGCATGTACAGCTCTACACATTTCGTCCGAGCAGTTCCTCAAAATTAAGCCTGAACCGACCAGCCTGTCTCACATCCATTCACCTTGCAAACCTGTTAAATGCTACGAGCATTTAACAGGTGGCATTCAGTAGCTTCCGCACAACGGCACAATGCAACAGCGAATCGGGTTGACATCGTATATATACTTCCAACTTTCGCGCCTTATTCGTTTCGAATGCGTTAAACTTCGAATTTATGCCTTTGGCCGAATATTTCTAATGCTTTGCCGAAGGCATGCAAACAACCCCTCTTTTAAGGAGCAATCGTGACGAAGAAAATCATCCTGGATTGCGATCCGGGACACGACGACGCCGTCGCCATCCTGCTCGCACTGGGCAACCCCGAAATCGAGCTTTTGGGCGTGACCACCGTCGGAGGCAATCAGAGCCTCGAAAAGGTGACCTACAACGCCCGCGCCGTGCTCGAGAAAGCGCACGCCACCGACGTGGCCGTGTACGCCGGCTGCGACCGCCCCATCGTGCGCCCGCAGGAAGTGGCCGCCTCGATTCATGGCGAAAGCGGCCTGGACGGCGTCGAGCTGCCTGTGCCCACCCGCCCGCTCGAGCAGAAGCACGCGGTGAACTACATCGTGGAAACCATTATGGCAAGCGAGCCGGGCACCATCACTTTGGTTCCCACTGGCCCGCTCACCAACATCGCGATGGCTGTGCGCATGGAGCCGCGCATCGTTGAGCGCGTGAAGGAAGTCGTGCTTATGGGCGGCGGCTACCACGTGGGCAATTGGAGCGCCGTGGCCGAGTTCAACATCAAGGTCGATCCCGAGGCCGCGCACATCGTGTTCAACGAGAAGTGGCCGCTCACCATGGTGGGCCTCGACCTCACGCACCAGGCGCTGTGCACGCCCGCCGTGCAGAAGCGCATCGAAGAAGTCGGCACGCCGCTGGCTACGTTCGTCTCGGGCCTCATGGACTTCTTCCGCAAGACCTACCAAGACAACCAAGATTTCGTGGATACGCCGGTGCACGACCCCTGCACGGTCGCCTATCTCATCGACCCCACGTGCGTGGAAACGCGCCGCTGCCCGCTCGACGTGGAAATCCACAGCGAGCTCACGCTGGGCATGACGGTCGCCGATCTGCGCGGGCCGGAGCCTTCTGCCGAGGAATGCCACACCCAGGTGGCTACGAAGCTCGACTTCGACAAATTCTGGAACCTCGTGACTGACGCTATTGAAAGGATCGGCTAAGTTCGCATGGCCGCTGAATCTACCAAACCCAAAACCCTCGACGAGGGCGGCAAGAACATCGTTGCCCTCATGGTCGCGCTGCTCGTGGCCATTTTCGCCTTCCAGCTCAACGCTTCCATGCTGTCGCCCGCGCTTGTGGCGATGCAAAACGAGCTGCACACTACCGCCACCGAAATCGGCAACACGCAGACGGTGTTCTTCACGGCCGCTGCGCTGTTCTCGCTGTTCCTTCCCCGCCTGGCCGATATCGTAGGCCGCAAGAAGGTGCTCAGCGGCATGCTCCTGACCACCGCCATCGGCTGCATCGTAAGCGCCGCCGCGCAAGACGTGACCATGCTCATGGTGGGCCGCATCATGCAAGGCGTTGCCGGCCCGGTTGTGCCTATGTGCCTTATCATGCTGCACACCCAGGTCACCGAAGAAGCGCGCTACACCAAGCTCATGGCCATCCTGACCTCGGTCAATGGCGGCATCGCGGGCGTTGACGCCATTCTGGGCGGCTGGCTTGCCGGCAACTTCGGCTTCCGCTCGGTGTTTATTTGCATGGCCATCGTTGCCGTGCTCGCCGTGGTGCTCGTGTGGTTCTGCTCGAAGGAAAGCAAGGCCGAAGGCTCGCCGAAGATGGACTGGGCCGGCGTGGTTACGCTTGGCATCGCGTTTCTTTCCGCCTACTTGGCCATCAACGAGATTCAGAAGCTGGCCAAAGCCGACTTCGTGATGGTGGCCGTGCTAGTGGCAGTTGCCGCCGTATTCTTCGTGGTGTTCTGGGATATCGAAAAGAAGAAAGACGCCCCCATGGTGTCTACCCGCTATTTGAAGCAGCGCCGCACGTGGGGCCTGCTGCTTACCACGCTGCTTACCATGACCGGCGTGTTCGCCATTATGAACGGCGTTGTGCCCGCCATCGCGCAGGACGAAGCCTGCGGCGTTGCCATGGGCGCTGACGTGGTGAGCTTCGCCACGCTCACCCCGTATGCGCTGCTCGGCCTGTGCTTCGGCCCCGTTGCCGGCGTTCTGGCCAGCAAGTTCGGCTACCACGCCGTGCTGCGCGCGGGCCTCGTGGTGTCCATTTTGGGCGCGCTGTTCGGCATTTTCGTCGCTCACAACACGAGCATTGCCATGCTTGTCGTGATTTCGATCGTGCTGGGCATTTCCTATGCCGGCACCGCGAACATCATGCTGAACGGTTTGGGCATCGTGCTTTCCCCGAAAGACAACACGGGCTACCTGCCGGGCATGAACGCAGGCGCATTCAACCTGGGCGCAGGCCTTTCTTTCGCCGTGCTGTACGCCGCTATGGACGCCTACGCCGCGCAGGCGGGCGCCGCCGGCGGCTATGCTGCCGCCATGGTCATGGGCGCCGTGCTTTTGGCATGCGCGCTGGCGACTTCGTTCCTTATTCCTAAGGCCGACGAAGCCGACAACAGCTAAGCTGGGCTAAGCTGAACGCAATGGCGGAGCAGGTGTCGAATTCCATCGCACGCCTGCCCCGCCCGCATTGCGGCAAACCTTTCTGCCCCGCATTCGTAAGCGCGCCCGAATCACCGCGCGCCCGAAACGCGAGCCCAAGGAAGAAACCCATGTGTGTTCTTTGCCGAACCCGCTGCAAAGCAAAGCGGCTTCGGCAAAGAACGACCCGACCCAACAGACGACAACCATTCCGGAGGATTGCCATGAGCAAAGTCATCGTGTTCGGAAGCTTGAATATGGATTTGTCCATCGAGAGCGACCACATGCCTAATTTGGGCGAAACCATTATCGGTCGCGGCTTCATCACCAACCCCGGCGGCAAAGGCGCAAACCAGGCCGTGGCGGCGGCGAAAATGGGCGCCGCGGTGTGCATGCTGGGCGCCGTGGGCGCTGACGCATTCGGCGACCAGATGATTGCGAGCCTCGCCGAACACGGCGTGACGTGCGAATACATCACGCGCTCGGAAAGCTGCCCAACGGGCGTGGCCATTATCACGCGCGTATGCGGCGACAATTTCATCACCATTGACGCAGGCGCAAACGCAAGCACGCGCATCGATGCGGTACGCCGCGCGCTCGACGAAGTGGCCGAACCTGGCGACGTGTTTTTGGTTCAGCTGGAATGCGACTACGAAACCACCTGGGCCGCGCTTGCCGAAGCGCGCAATCGCGGCCTGTACGTGGCCATCAACCCGGCTCCCGCCCACGAAATTCCCGAAGACGTGCTGCCGTGCCTGGACTTGGTCGTGGTCAACGAGGGCGAATGCGAAATGATGACGGGAATCTATCCCGCTGATGCGGCAAGCGCTCGCGCGGCCGCCGACAAATTGAAAGAAAGCGGCGTGAGCTGCGTTGCCATTACGCTGGGAGCGCGCGGGTCGATGATTTTCTGCGGCGACGAGGCCATTGAATCGGTGCCGCCGAAAACGCGCGCAATCGACACCACCTGCGCGGGAGACACCTACATCGGCGCCATGGTGGCAGGGTACGCACGCGGCCTGTCGCTCGCCGACTCGGTAGCGCTCGCCACGAAGGCAAGCGCCATGGCCACCACGAAGGTGGGCGCCCAGCAATCCATCCCCACGCTCGCCGAAGTTGAGTAGCGCGCCTTCGAGTAATAAAACCTGTTAGATGCTCGTGTTAAATGCTCGTAGCGTTTAGCAGGTTTCTCGCGGGCCTCGCGTTCCTCGCGATTGGCCGCAAGGCGCTCAGCCGCTTCAAGCAACTCGTCGCCTGAAGCGGAATCAATATCAACTACACTCAGCAGTGCCGCAGCAAAACCGACGGACGCAACGACGCCGCATTTCTCAAACAAACGTGTTGAATGCTACGAGCGCTGAGCACATTCCAATTTCACGCGGAAGCTGATGGCACGAGTGGTATTGAGCTCGTCGAAGCGCACGATGTAGGCG
>CAKUEV010000149.1 GCA_934646845.1 uncultured Slackia sp. | reverse complement strand
CTCGACATCCATACGCGCCAGGAGCTGCTCGACATGCTCGGAGTAGAAGCTGAGCAGGGGTCGAGCAAGAACGCTCCCGCCTCATCGTAAAAAAATGCTCCGCTCGATTTCTCGAACGGAGCATTTCCGCATATCACACGAGCGCTCGTTGCGCCCAGGCGCCACGGCCGACCTCTCGAGCCCAACCGCTATGCCCAAGCCCAGCGCCACCGTGCTTTACACATTGCGACACAAGCCTCGCGGCCCAGGCGCCGCGCCGAATTCCGTTGCGCCGTGAGCCCTCGCCTGCACCGACGCCGTTTTATTCAGCGGGAACCTCGTAGGTCTGCTCGCCAGAAGCGGCCTGCGGGTTTTCGACCTTGCAGGTGTAGCCGTCGACGATATCGGAATCGATGATGACCTTCGAGCCTTCCATCACGCGGCCAGCGACGATTTCGTTCGCCACGCGGTCAACGACCTCACGCTGCACCAAACGCTTCAGCGGACGCGCGCCATACACCGGGTCGAAGCCGTCAATGGCAAGCGATTCGATGGCGGCAGGCTTCACGTCGAGCTCGATGCGGCGATCGGCCAAACGCGCTTGCACGTCCTTGATCTGCAGAGCAACAATGCTCTCGATGTTTTCGGACGAAAGCGGCTTGAACGTAATCACGTCGTCGATACGATTCAGGAACTCGGGCCTGAAGGTCGCACGCAGGTTCTCCTGCATTGCGGCCTGGAATTCCGCCATCTTCTTCGCAAAGCCGGCGGCATCGGCCTGCATCATATCCTGAACCAAATCGCCCATCGTGGCGCCCTGTTCCTTGGCCTCTTCCTGCGCGTCGGCCGCAAAATCGCGAATTGTCTGCGAGCCAATGTTGCTCGTCATAATGATAATCGCGTTCTTGAAGCTCACCACGCGGCCCTGGCCGTCGGTCAGACGACCATCGTCGAGCACCTGCAGCAAAATATTGAAGACATCGGGGTGCGCCTTCTCGATTTCGTCGAGCAGAATCACGCTATACGGACGACGGCGAACGGCCTCAGTGAGCTGGCCGCCCTCGTCATAGCCCACGTATCCCGGAGGGGCACCAATCAGGCGCTGCACACTGAACTTCTCCATGTATTCGGACATATCGATACGCACCATGGCGCGCTCGGTGTCGAACAGGTATTCAGCGAGCGCCTTCGCGAGCTCGGTTTTGCCAACGCCCGTGGGGCCCAGGAACAGGAAGCTGCCAATGGGCCTGTCAGGGTCGGAAAGCCCCGCGCGATTGCGGCGAATGGCGCCGGCGACCGCCGAGACGGCCTCATCCTGGCCCACGACGCGCTTGTGCAGCTGGCTCTCCAGGTCAACAAGCTTAGCCATTTCGCCCTGCATCATCTTCGACACGGGAATGCCCGTCCACGCGCTCACGACTTCGGCGATTTCCTCGTCGGAAACCTCTTCCTTCAAAATGGCGCCGTCGCCCTGCTTGGCGTTCACAGCCTCTTCGGCCTCGGCCAGCTGGCGCTGCAGCTCGGGAATCTTCGCATAGCGAATCTCGGAAGCCTTCACCAGGTCGCCCTCGCGCGTTGCCTTTTCCTCGTCAACGTGGGCCGCATCGATATCGGCCTTCAAGGTTTGCACCTTCTCGATGACGTCCTTCTCGTTGCGCCATTCGGCCTTGCGCGCATCAAGCCATTCTTTCGACGTGGCCATTTGCTTGCGCAGCTCTTCCAGGCGCTCGGCGCTCGCCGGGTCGCTCTCCTTCATGAGCGCCTGCTCCTCAATTTGCATCTGCGTATATTTACGCTGAGCAGCATCAATTTCCTGCGGCATGGAGTCGATCTCGATGCGCAGACGGCTGGCGGCTTCATCCATAAGGTCGATGGCCTTATCAGGAAGGAAGCGGTCGGAAATGTAGCGGTTCGAAAGCTCAGCCGCAGCGACGATCGCCGAATCAGTGATGCGCACGCCGTGGTGGATTTCGTACTTTTCCTTCAGGCCGCGCAAAATGGCGATGGTGTCTTCCACGGTGGGCTCGCCCACGAGTACCGTTTGAAAACGGCGCTCAAGCGCGGCATCTTTCTCGATGTATTTGCGGTACTCGTCAAGCGTGGTCGCGCCGATGGCATGCAGTTCGCCGCGCGCCAATGCGGGCTTGAGCATGTTGCCCGCGTCCATAGACGAATCGCCCGTGGAACCAGCGCCCACGATGGTATGCAGCTCGTCGATGAACAGAATGATGCGGCCGTTGCTCTGCTTCACTTCGCGCAGAACCGCCTTCAAACGATCCTCGAATTCGCCGCGGTACTTCGCACCCGCAACCATAGCGCCCAGGTCAAGCGCGATAACATCGTGGTCTTTCAGGCTCGACGGCACGTCGCCCGCAACGATTCGCTGGGCCAAGCCCTCGACGATTGCCGTTTTGCCAACGCCCGGCTCGCCAATGAGCACAGGGTTGTTCTTCGTGCGGCGCGAAAGCACCTGAATGGTGCGGCGAATCTCGTCGGAACGGCCAATAACCGGATCGAGCTTGCCCTCGCGCGCCTGCTGAGTGAGGTTTTGGCCGTACTGGTTCAGCGCATCGAGCTCGGCTTTGCTCTGCTGGTCGGTCACGCGTGTGTCGCCGCGAAGGTCGTCGTAGGCCTCCTCGATATTTTTGCGCGTCACGCCCGCGCCGTTGAGGATCTTGCCCGCCTGGCCCTTATCTTCGGTAAGGGCGATGAGCAGATGCTCGCTCGTCGCGTAGGAGTCGCCCATCTTTTCGGCGGCCTTCACCGCGTTGTCAATGGCGTTCATGAGGCCCTGCGACGGAAGGGGCATGCCCATCACGCCGCCCGTGACCTTGGGTCCATTGGCGATGGCCTTGTCGACTTCGTCCGAAAGCATCGCCGGGTCGGCGCCCACACGCTTGATGATGGCCGAAATGTTGTTCTCGCCCGCATCGAGCAGGGCCTTCAGCAAATGAATCGGCTCAACCGACGACGTGTCGGCGTCGCTCGCGATGCCCATTGCGGCCTGGAAGGCCTCTTGAGCGGTTACTGCAAGTTTGTCGAGTCTCATAAAACTATCTCCTTCCCAGATGGAGAGAATTGGTTTCGAATGCGTCGAGTGGCGTTGCGCCCTAAAACCTGTTAAACGCTACGAGCATTTAACAGGTTGGCGCGCTAACGCACCTCGATGTTTTGCGTGCTCGCGGGAAGCATGAGGCGCGATACGCTTTCGCGCGTTTCGAGCTCATGCACGCGGTCGGCCAGGCGACGCACCTTTTTGTGCAAGTCGTCGATTTCCTCATCGCGCTCGTCGAGACGGCCCTTCAAATCCAAAATTCGAATGACGCCCGCAAGATTGATGCCCTCGCTCGTGAGCTCGTTGATAAGCTCAAGGCGTTCGATGTCGGCTTGCGAATACATGCGCGTGTTGCCGCTCGTGCGCTGAGGGCTCACGAGGCCCTTTTGCTCGTAAATGCGCAGCGTTTGAGGGTGCACGCCCGCCAGCTGGGCCGCGACGCCGATCATATAGAGAGGTGTGTGCCTGTCTGCCATTGCTATCTCCTACACGCCTAAATGCTCGCGAACGTTTTGGCCCGCATGCTCGCAAGCCGCCTGGAAATCGATCATGGCCTGCTCTTGCTGCTCGGTCATGTGCTTGGGGATTTCCACATGGAACGTAATGCGCAACGCGCCGTTGCCCGAGCCCTTCACGTTCGGGGCGCCCTTGCCGCTGATTTTCAACTCGGTGCCGTCTTGGGAACCAGCAGGAACGCTTACGCGAATCTTCGTGCCGTCGGGCACGGGAATCACGATTTTTGCGCCGAGCGCAGCCTCGGAAACCGTGATGGGCACCGTCATGAGCACATCGGCGCCATGGCGCGAATACAGCGGATGCTCGCTGATTTTCGTAGTCACGAGCAAATCGCCGGCTGGGCCCCCGTTTGCACCCGCAGCGCCCTTGCCGCGGAAGCGCACGCGGCCGCCATCGACCGCGCCGGCAGGCACCTTCACGTCAAGCGTTTCGACGCCGCCCTGGGGGTTGCGCACGCTCACCTTCTTGGTGCAGCCGTTGAATGCCTCATCGAAGCTCACGTTGAGCGTCACGTTCATATCGCGGCCCTTTTGGGGCTGCGGCTGGTATTGGCCGCCGAAGCCAGAACCGCCGAAGCCGCCTCCGCCGAAAATGTCATCGACGTTGAAGCCGCCAGCGCCCGCCACGCCTTCACCGCGACGAATGCTGTCAAGAATGTCGGCCCAGCTGCCAAAGCCGCCGAACCCCGAAGCCCCAGCGCCGCCGGCGCCGCCGCCCCAACCATAGGGAATACGCTGTTCATCGGCGGTTCCGTACTGGTCGTAAAGCTTGCGCTTCTTCTTATCGCTCAAGACCTCGTAGGCCTCGTTGATTTCCTTGAACTTTTCCTCATCGCCGCCTGCATCGGGGTGGTTCGTGCGAGCAAGCTTGCGATAGGCCTTCTTAATCTCTTCGTCCGTGGCGCTGCGGGAAACCCCGAGCGTCTTGTAGTAGTCCGGCGTGGCTGCCAACTGCGCCACCTCCTTTTATTCTGACGTGCAATTTCTACAAAGAAGGCGAGCACTGCGCCCGCCTTCCAATACATACTATTCTGCGTCGCCGCTTTCGACTTCGCGCTTCGGGCCGCCAGTGGAGATGGTGACCATTGCCGGACGAATAACCTTCTTGCCCAGGCGATAGCCCTTCTGGTACACCTGCGCCACGGTCTCGTCGGGCACGCTCGCGTCTTCGACCTGGCCTACGGCCTGGTGCTCAAGCGCGTCGAACGCCTCGCCCGCGGGGTCGATGGCCTCAAGGCCATGCTTGCCGAGCGATTCGGAAAGCTTGGTCGAAATCGCCTTCACGCCGTCGAGCAGGCCGGCATCGCCATTGGCCTCGGCGTGCGCGATAGCGCGCTCGAAGTCGTCCATCACGGGAAGCAAATCGCCCATGAGCTTTTCAGCAGCACGAACGCGCATCTCGCCAGCCTCTTCGGCCGTGCGCTTGCGATAGTTGTCCCATTCCGCCTGAAGGCGAAGGTACTTATCGCGCATGGCGGCCGCTTCAGCTTCGGCCTTGGCGACGCGCTCGGCGTCGGCCACAACCGC
>CAKUEV010000148.1 GCA_934646845.1 uncultured Slackia sp. | reverse complement strand
CGCCTGGTTGTAGAGCAGGCTCGCGTAGGTTTTCACCTTTTCAGCATCGCCCGCTTCCTGCGCAGCCTTCAACGTGGTGAACACGGGGTGCACAGCGTTGACCTCGAGCACGCGATCGCTCTTGGGGGCTTCGCCCATATCGGGCATCTGCGAGAGAATCTTCTCCATCTCGAGCGACACGGGGCCCTCGGCGGTGATGCATGCCGGCGCGGCCTCGGCCGTGGCAAGCTTCGTGGACACCGCAACCTTCGTCACGGCGTCGCCCAGAGCATCCTTCATAGCGCCGAACAGGCCTTCGTTTTCCTTCGTGGCGTCTTCGGCGGCCTTCTTTTCGTCCTCGGTCTCCAGGCCCAAATTGCCCGAAGCGACGTTCTTCAGCTCCTTGGCCGACTCGCCCTCGCCCCAGGTTTGCATGGTCTGGAACGTGAACTCGTCAACGTCCTGCGTGCACAACAGCACGTCGTAGCCACGGTCGAGCACCGAATTCACCACAGGCAGCTTCGCCAAGCGGTCGGTCGAATCGCCGGCGGCATAGTAAATCGCCTTCTGGTCGGTGGGCATGGCGGCGGTGTATTCCTCGAACGTCACCATCTTCTGCTGCTTGGCCGAATAGAACAGCAGCAGGTCGCCGAGCAGGCCTTTCTGCATGCCGTAGCTCTGGTAAATGCCGAACTTCAGGCCGCGACCGAACTGCTCGAAGAACTTCTCGTAATCGTCGCGATGGTTGTCGCGCATTTTCTCGAGCTCGCTCTTAATCTTCTTCTCGAGCTTGTTGGCAATGGCGCGCAGCTGGCTGTTGTGCTGCAGCGTCTCGCGCGAAATGTTCAGCTGCAAATCGGCCGAATCGACAACGCCGCGCACGAAGTTGAAGCAATCGGGCAGAAGCTCTTCGCACTTATCCATGATGAGCACGTTGGAGCTGTAGAGCGCCAAGCCCTTCTTGTAGTCCTTGCTGTACAGGTCAAACGGCGCGCGGCTCGGAATGAACAGCAACGCGTCATAGGTAAGGGCGCCCTCGGCGTGCACCTTGATCGTACGCGCAGGGTCGGCGAAGTCGTGGAAGTTCGACTTGTAGAACTCGTTGTATTCCTCATCGGTCACGTCGGACTTGCTGCGCTTCCAAATGGGCACCATGGAATTGATGGTCTCGCGCTCGGTGTAGTGCTCGAATTCGGGCTTGTAATCGTCGCCGGCGTCTTCGGGCTTCGGCTTTTCGCGCGTCTTGTCGCAATCCATGGTAATGGGATAGCGCACGTAGTTGCTGTACTTCTTGATAAGGTTCTTCAGGCCCCACTCGGAAAGGTACGTGTCGTATTTTTCCTCGTCGGTATCGTCTTTCAGCGTGAGGATGATATCGGTGCCGTTCCCGGCGCGCTCGGCTTCCTCGATGGTGTAGCCCTCAACGCCGTCGCTGACCCACGCCCACGCCTCGTCGCTGCCGAACGCGCGGCTCACGACGCGCACCTCTTTGGCGACCATGAATGCGGAATAGAAGCCCACGCCGAACTGGCCGATGATATCCACGTCGTCGCCCTGGGCCTTGTCGTTTTCGGTCTTGAACTCGAGGGAGCCGGAATGGGCGATAGTGCCCAGGTTCTTCTCGAGCTCGTCTTTGGTCATGCCGATGCCCGAATCGCTCACGGTAACGGTGCGCGCGTCTTTGTCGAACGACACATGAATGGCCAGCTCATCTTTGGAAAGCTTCACGTCGGTGTCGGTGAGGCTCTTGAAATAGAGCTTGTCCACGGCGTCGGACGCGTTGGAGATAAGCTCACGCAGGAAGATTTCCTTATTCGTGTAAATCGAATTGATCATGAGGTCGAGCAGCTTTTTACTCTCTGTCTTGAACTTCTTCATTGGGGCCATGCCTTTCTATGTTCCTGCCGCCCAGCGGCTTGTACCCTGGTAATCGCCGTATCGCGCACGGCGGCGCAGGCGATGGGCCCGCGTTCGCACGTGGCGGCGGCGATTGTTAGCACTCAACATGCTCGAGTGCCAAAACAGGATTGTAGTTCGCCGCACGCGGGTGTCAAGCAAGCCCACGCGAGCGTCACGCGATGTTGACGTTTCGTTGCAAAAAGCCTTTCCCGATTGGGCTGGCAATTCGAAAACGACGTCATTTTCGGCCTCGCTCAACGAGCAAACGAGTATCTTGTTCTTACAAGCAATCGGGCACGCCAAAGGGGACGCGCCGCAAACGCAACGCGCAACGGCAGCCCGTCGACACAAGGAGGCAGCTATGGCAAATCGCTTCGTTTTGAACAACATTTCCTATCACGGAGCAGGCGCAATTCAGGAAATTCCCGGCGAAATCACCCGCCGCGAGTTCTCGAAAGTGTTTGTGGCAACCGACGCCGACCTGGTGCGCTTCGGCGTCACGAAAAAGGTAACCGACGTGCTCGATGAAGCGGGCATCGCGTGGGAGATGTTCAGCGACATCAAGCCCAACCCCACCATCGAAAACGTGCAGGCGGGCGTGGCGGCTTTCAAGGCCAGCGGCGCCGATTGCATCGTGGCCGTGGGCGGCGGCAGCGCCATGGATACCGCGAAGGGCATTGGTATCATCGCCACGAACCCCGAGTTCGCCGACGTGGTAAGCCTCGAAGGCGTCGCGCCCACCACCAAGCATGCCGTGTTCACCATTGCCGTGCCTACCACCGCTGGCACCGCGGCCGAAGTCACCATCAATTACGTGATTACCGACACGGAAAAGGAGCGCAAATTCGTCTGCGTCGACGTGAATGATATTCCTGAAGTTGCCGTAGTCGACCCCGAAATGATGGCGACCATGCCCGCAAGCCTCACCGCCGCCACCGGCATGGACGCGCTCACGCACGCGATTGAGGGCTACACCACCAAGGGCGCGTGGGAGCTTTCCGACATGTTCCACCTGAAGGCGATCGAGCTCATCTCGAAGAACCTGCGCGACGCGGTGGCCGAAGCGAAAAGCGGCGTGCCCGCAAGCGGCCGTGAAGGCATGGCGCTCGCCCAATACGTCGCCGGTATGGGCTTCTCCAACGTGGGCTTGGGCATCGACCATTCCATGGCGCACACGCTTTCGGCGCACTACGACACGCCGCACGGCGTTGCCTGCGCGATGCTCCTGCCTATTGCGATGGAATTCAACAAGCCCGTCGTCGTCGATCGCTTGGCCGATGTGGCCCGCGCGATGGGCGTTGACACCGCGGGCATGAGCACCGAAGAAGCCGCCGACGCCGCCATTGCCGCTGTGCGCCAGCTCTCCGAAGACGTCGAAATCCCCAAGACGTGCGCGGGCTTGGTCGAAGGCGACCTCGAGCAGCTGGCCAGCGACGCCATGGCCGACGCATGCTTCCCCGGCAATCCGCGCGAAGCCGACCACGACCAGGTGGTCGAGCTCTTCCGCAAGATCATGGCGTAAAAAAGATATTTGCCACAGGAGGGCCCGCAAACATCGAGCGGGCCCTCTTTCTTTTAGCTTAAATTCAATTATGGCAACAATTGAATTTAGCCACTCGAATTCCCATCCTTAAATTCATTTTTTCGCTTTTTTGAATTTAAGAAATGAAATACAATGCGCTAAATATCATTTCATCGGGTTTAATTCGAATAGCGAGGATCAATATGGCGAGCTACGACGATCTCACGAAAATTTATTATCGTGCTGGGTCGGAAGGCGAAGCACGGCTAAACGCTGAATATCTATCGCGAATCAAATCAGAATCAGCATTTGTCACCAACATCAACATTGATGGCGATCCTCTTTTTTTGACCGTCCCAAAGCAGCTTAGTCTCCTAAGCGAAGCAGTTCTGCGCAAAGAGCGCCGCATTTCGAACATTTCCCGAGAATTACCCGGAATCGCGCGTGCCGCACTCATCAGGAAGCTCATCTTCAACGAAGTCGCATGCAGTAATGAGATAGAAGGCGTCCATAGCACACGCAAACAAATTCAAGAGGCCCTCGACTCGGCAAACCACCAAGCTAGCCCTACGGGCGAAAAAAGGTTTCGCGAATTCGCCAGACTTTACCTTTCACTTAGCGACCAGCAGCTCGAACTTCCCCAATCCCCCAAAGACATCCGTCTCCTATTTGACGGGGTGATGGACGGCGAACTCGACAAGAACACAAAACTCGACGGTGCTTTATTTAGGAAAGATCCGGTTACCATAGAAAGCGGCACCAAGACCATACACGAGGGAGTATGGCCAGAAGATGAGATAATACGCAGGGTAGCCGAGATGATCGACCTTGCTAATTCAGAAGAAATGCCGCAGCTCTATAGCGCCCTCCTTGCTCATTACTACTTTGAGTTTATCCATCCTTTTTACGATGGAAACGGACGCACCGGACGCCTCCTGCTCGCAATGCACCTAAGCGAGCCCTTGTCGATTATCACCGCCCTTTCGGTGTCGCGAGGCATAGCCGAAAATCGAAAAAAGTACTATGCCGCCTTTGAATCCGTCGAAAAGAGGCTTAACAAGCACGAGGGAACGATGTTCGTCATTTCATTGATGGAGATTATCAGCGATGCACAAGATGGAATCATTGAAACCCTGACGGAAAGCCTCGACGCTCTAAATCGCGTTTCAAAGAGCCTCAATATCGCAAGCGATCAAACCGAGAGCGATATAAGCAGCAAAGAAATCGACATCCTCTACCAGCTCGCTCAAACCAAGCTCTTCGGCTTCTCTCCCGAGGTTCGCATTGCCGAAATTGCCGACTACATTGGAGCAAAACAGCCAACCGCACGCAAATACACCGCCGCGCTCGAACAGAAAGGCCTGATCAAAACCAAGAGCCTACGACCGCTTTCATTTGTTCTCACGAAACACGGAGAGGAGAGGCTCACCATCAACGACCATCGTCCTTAAGAAATACGTACGGCCTGCTTCGGATGCAAACATTCGAAGCAGGCCGTACGTAAACACACGCTATTCTCCGCGATTCGCGCGCTCGTTTTCTTCGCGGCAAATTTCCTCGTACATATCAAGCATCACGCTTTGCGGAACCTCACCAAAGAAGTAGTCGTCCTCGTTCACCATGCGCGAGCCCTCGATTTCAATATCGATGATGTCGTACGCCGCATGGGCAAGCGCGACCACAACATAGCTGCCGGTGACCGCAAACGCAACGCACAT
>CAKUEV010000147.1 GCA_934646845.1 uncultured Slackia sp. | reverse complement strand
TCGTCGATTGTTTCTTTTGGGTATGCCATTCTGATTCCTCCTCGAGAAATTCTCCAGGATTTGGGGCGCACCCCCCACGCTTGCCGGCACAAAAGAGCCAGCTCATCATCAAATCGAAAGCAATACGATCGAAAAGCCCGCTCGAACGACATTCCGGCGCGCATGCCAAGCGCAAGCGCATCAATCATCTCTGGAACGTGTCGCTCGAGCGCCAGCTCGTATGCCTCCTTTTGGCGACGCGACAACGCACGTCGCCTTTCACCGCCGCTCCAAGACAAAACGTCAGAAGCGCCTCTTGCGCGCTTTCTACGACGGCGCTCAAGGCGACAATCGACTCCCCGGGAAAACAAATTCGCGAATGCGATCACGGCGAACAGTCCAACCGCAACGACCAAAATCGTTTCCATGGCACACCCCCAACCGATCAACCGAAACACAGCCAAACTCGCTCTAGATTTCAACCGCGAGCATTCGCCGGACCAAAAGCACGCCGCCCCCAAGCATCGCAATCGCCATCAAAAGCAGAACAACCCCCTGTGCGCTCGAGAAGAACGGATGCAAAAACGCCGGATCAACCGCGGAAATTACAAATACAAGCGCGAATGGCATAACACTTACGATTTGGGCCGAAAGCTTCGCTTGCGCCGTTTGCACCCGCAAAGAACGACGCAAATCCAAATCTCGAGAAATCGACTCTTCCGCCGAACGCAAAACTGGGGTGGCGCTGCCGCCGCACGCATACTGCACGTCAAGCGCCATAGCGACGAAAGAAAGCTCCGGCAACTCGGCAACTTGCTTAAAATGCTCGAGCGCCTCGTTCATCGAATAGCCCAGATCCAAATCGCGCGACACGCGGGCAAAAAGGCTGCACGCTGGCCGGTCGATGTGCTGAGCCACCTCGGAAAACGTTTGCGGAAGAGACAGGCCCGCATGCATGCACGCCTCCATGCATCGCAACGCATCGGGAACCTGTTCGCGCAATTGGGCACGTTCCTTTTCGATAGCGCGAGTCAGCAAAACTCGCAAGACGACGACACAAAGGACTAGCGCACAGAGCACCACCACAAACGACCGGAACACCACAAGCAGCAAAATTGCGAGAGCGAGCACTGAAGCGGCAAAGAGAGAAGCAAGCCCTTCGGGCGTCGTGTCGACCCCTTTTCGCGTAGCCAATCTCGAGGCATCGCGAAACGATTGTCCAGCGGGCGTCGAAACGATTCTCTTGCAAAGAGGAAGAAACGACGCGACGCCATTTCTCACGTAATACAGCGACACCCGGCAAACCGCATCGCGAGCGCGGGCACGCAAAATCGCGATACGCACAGCTCCTCGCCCATTCGCCGCGCCCTGCACGCGAGCCCTCTGCGACGCGTAAGCGGCCCCACGAGTCGCAGCCATAGCACGCTCAAAGCCAAGAAATGCCGACCTGCCCACGACAAACGCGCATCCAAACGCTGCAACAAACGCTACGAAAGCGAACACGCCCGCTTCCACGACGCCACCTCCTCGCCCTCAATAAGCCCCATATCTACCGCATCATCGAGCCACGAAGGCGCCCGTGCCCACACTCCCTCACTTTCGAGGGATCGCCGAGTAAACAAGGGATCGGCCACGCATGCCGAATTATCACCACGACGCATCTCGGAAATTGCGCTTACGAAACGCCTGCCATCGCGCGAGCGCGACGTTTGCACCGCGACATCGATTGCCGATGCGATGTTTTCTTCAATCACCTCTACGGGCAAATCGAACCCATAGCGCACCATGGTGACCAAGCGAATAATCATGTCCTCGGGCGAATTGGCATGCAGCGTGGTGAGCGACCCATCGTGACCGGTATTCATGGCCTGAAGCATTTCCAACGTTTCGGCGCCACGACACTCGCCAACGATTATTCGGTCGGGACGCATGCGCAATGCGTTACGCACCAAATCGCGAATCGTAACCTCGCCTACGCCTTCGGCGTTAGTTTTTCGCGCCTCCATGCGCACCACATGAGGATGCTCCGTAAAACGCAACTCCGCCGAATCTTCGATGGTCACAATGCGTTCGGTTGCCGAAATCTCACATGAAAGAGCGTTAAGCAGCGTGGTTTTACCCGACCCTGTGCCGCCGAGAACCGCGATGTTTTTACGCGTTCGAACAGCCCAAACAAGAAGTCGCGAAACCCGGCCGTCAAGCGATCCTGCATGCCGCATATCCCCAAGCGTCATCGTTGTATTGGCGAACTTGCGAATGGTGATGGTCGGCCCATCGAGAGCTATGGGCGGAATCACGACGTTCACGCGATGGCCGCCAGGCAAGCGCGCGTCGACCATAGGGGAACTCTCATCAACACGACGGCCGAGCGGAGCCAAGATGCGATCGATAAGCGCACGAACCTGCGCTTCATCAGAAAACACCGCCGCCTCGCGCACCAACAGGCCCGACCGTTCGATAAACAATGACGACGTTCCGTTCACCATGACCTCGGTGATAGTCGGATCCTCAACGAGCGCCTGTAAAGGGCCCATGCCGAATACGATATCTTCCAAATCACGCGAAAGCCGTGTCTTCAGTTCGTTCGATCTGCCCGCCCATCGCGGCGAAGCAAACGCCTGCTTGCACGCGCTTTGCAATTCGCTGCGCGCACGACGAGGATTCTCATCCGCGAGCCGCGCGAGCACATCCCCCGGAATTATGCGACCGACATCTTCCTTCAACTCGTCAAGCATCCACCCGTCATCGCGCGCCCGAATCGCGGTGCCTTCCGCTTCAGCAAGGCGAACGCGCGAAGAGAGCGTCATCGCCTTGCCTTTCTACCGAAAAGACGTCCACGCCTACTTTTTGACGAAAGGGATTGAGATACGCGTTTTACCTGCTCATCTGAAAGAATTCTCTCAAGAAGCACTACGACCTCATCTGTAAGCGGGTTTCTTGATTCAATGAATTCCTGCACGAAGCCCGCCCCTAGAAGCTCTTCCACATCGCGGCGGCCATTTGAGAGTTCAATCGCCGTTGAACCCTTTAAGGCGCACGATGCGTCGACGGCAGAAAGCAGGCTCTCGCGCTCGTGCTTGTTAATCGCATACACAAAACCGCTCGTCGCAAGCCCCATACGCGCGCACAGCTCGACAGCATGCACCGTGGCCTCCAGCGATGTGGGACGAGCGTCCATAAGGAAGACGACCGAATCGGCCGATTCGATAAGGCGCGCATGGATTTCGCTCCAAAATGCGCCGGCGCACGCCACAACAACATCGTAATCGCCCCGCGCGGCATCGATGATATCAGGCAGCTCACCAGCAATTTCTTCGGAAGATTCCAAACGCGAGGGCGCCGCGACAAGGGATGGCTTCCCCGTTGATTTGGCGTCTTCGTTCAAACGCGTCATGAGCGACGGGTTCGCAACGACCTCATCCATTCGAACGGGCTCGCGCACGCCTAGCATGCGATGCATATCGCCGAACTGCAAATCGGCATCAATCGCAAGCGTTACGAGCCCCGCCTTTGCGCACAGCGAAGCCAGCAACGTGGCGATGGTGCTCTTTCCGCATCCCCCGCTCGCTCCGACAACCGCCACAACCGTTCCGACCCCCTCTTTGGAAACGCAGCGCCTTTCTTTGCGCGATTGCGTCGGATCGTCCAAAACCAAGGATGCCTGCGATTCGCATTCGCCCTCCTCAGCGCAGGCTTCTGCGCCGTTGGCGGGTTTCATATCTGGCTCTTTTCCGCAGCCGTCGCCGCAATCGAACGACGGGCCTTCTTCCTCACGGTTGATCTTCTGGCCTCGCTCGCCCCAAAGACTTTTTGCAAACACAAAACGATCTACAAAACACGCTTGGGAAAGCACGCCATCGACCTTCGCAACCGATGCCCTGCTCGCAAGCGATCCGTTGTTCACCGCACACGCCAAATACACCTTTTTGAATGGATCGTCGTATTTCAGCGCCGCCGCAACATTAAGCGGCTCCATGTCGTCGCAGGAAACGACCCATGCTTCCTCGATACCGTCTCGTCGCGCTGCACGACGGCATTCTTCCGCAGTCGCGCAGCATTCAATCCAAGAAACCGCTTGCAGGCTTGATTCCTCCAAACCAAGCAGCTGAGGGTTTCGCAGCGATTCTTCATCGGCACACAACACCACGCGTTTTGTCACGGAAATCACGCTTCTTTCTTTCCATTGAACTGGGTTTTCGATGACCCCTCAACACCCGATGCCTCTTCACCATTCGCTTCCCCCGTCGAGCTTTCCGCCGAAAGGGAAGACTCGCTCAAAGCATCTGCCGTTTTCGAGGCACTCGTTTCATTTTTTCCTTCGTCGCCCTCAACCGCATTTTCTGAATCGGCCGCCATCTCGCCACTCTGGGCCTTCGCGCTCGAACGCATATCGCTTGCCACGAATTTCTCTGAAGGCAGCGTGAAATACAGGTCGCTCACACCCGCCGCCGCAATAAGCTCGTTCACTTCAGACGGCTTTGCCGCAAGCGTTATCCACGAAACGTCGTTTGCTTCGTCTTTTTTCGAACCCGTTGATGCGCTTGTTGCGAGCACTTCGACATTGGCCACAAGCAGATCGGTCGACTTCGCCGAAGTGGAATACACGTTCACCTTGTCGCCCGCTCGCACCGATCCACCGACTGCAGAAACCGCCTTCGCGGGCACGCTCACCGCACAGAGGCCATCGGGCACTTGCAACACCGAGCCATCAACTTGCTCGAATCGCTGCGTGAGCAAAACCTCGCCTGAATAGATTCGCGCCTGAGCCGGTTGAGCCTTAATTTGGGCCAAATCGGTAACGGCCCCTTCAGGCAATAATTCGCCCGGCATGAGCCTCCGCTCCACATTGGCCGAATCGACCTTCGATCCCTCGGCTATATCACACGTCGCAACATAGGCCTCCACCTGCGTAGAGCCGTAACGCGCAAGCACCTCGGCGCGTTCTTGTTCGACATTCAGTTCGATTTCATGCGCATAGAGCATCATGCCCGCCACGCAAACAACCCCACACACCACACCAACAATAAGGCTTCGCCCTTTTCTCATTGGCTCCCCCATTTGATTCGTCTTCCGCTTATGCGGCTCTTGCGACATCATGGCAGCGAAACCTTGCCCAAACCTTGCCCGTGCGCATGCGCTTTACATGCGATTTCCCCTTTGTTTTCGTT
>CAKUEV010000146.1 GCA_934646845.1 uncultured Slackia sp. | reverse complement strand
GTACTCACCCATTGCAGCACCAGCCATAGGAGCGATGTACTGCAGAGGAGCGGAGTCGGCGGCGGTGGCGGCGACGATGATCGTCTTGTCCATAACGCCGTACTTCTCGAAGGTCTCCATGATGCCGGCAACCGTAGAGGCCTTCTGGCCAACAGCGACATAGATGCAGATCATGTCGTTGTCTTTCTGGTTGATAATGGCATCGATAGCAATAGCAGTCTTGCCGGTCTGGCGGTCGCCGATGATGAGCTCGCGCTGGCCACGGCCGATAGGAATCATCGAGTCAACTGCGATGATGCCGGTCTGCATGGGCTCATGCACGGGCTTGCGGCTGATAACGCCAGGAGCCTTGAACTCGACGGGGCGATAGCCGTCGGCCTTAATGGGGCCTTTGCCGTCGATGGGCATGCCAAGCGGGTTCACAACGCGGCCGAGAAGACCCTTGCCCGAAGGCACTTCCATGATCTTGCCGGTGGTGCGAACCTGATCGTTCTCTCGGATTGCCGTGACATCGCCGAGGAGCACAGCGCCGACTTCCTCTTCCTCAAGGTTCTGGGCCAAGCCGTACACGGTCTTGCCGCCCTCACCAATGAACTCGAGGAGCTCGCCGGCCATGGCGCCCTTCAAGCCGTCGACGCGAGCAATACCGTCGCCAACCTGGACGACCGTACCGACCTCGCGTGCATCGACGCTCGTGTCGAGGGACTCCAGCTGTTTGCGCAGCGCTTCGTCGATAGACTTCGCGGTGATTTCAGTCACTAGCATTCACCTCCATCGTTTTCTTCTTTGAGCACGATGCGCGCGTGTTCCAGTTCGGAAGCAACGCTTGCATCGATGCGTTTTCCATTGGTGCTCATGATGATGCCGCCCAGGATAGAAGCGTCGATATGCTCGCGCAACACGACCTTCTTGCCCAGATCAGCAGAGAGCTTCTCGGTGATGACCTCGCGCAGGTGATCGTCGAGGGCCACCACAGTGGTGACATCGACAACCGCTACGCCGAGCTTTTCCTCGGCCGCGTTGCGGTACGCATTCACGGTAGAAGAAAGCTTGTCGAGGTCGCCACGCTCAGCCATGACAGCGATAACGCTGACGGCCAAAGGATCGATACCATCGAACACGTTGACGGCCAACGTGTGTCGCTGCTCAGGGGAGTACGCTGGATTGCCAAGCGCCTCGCGCAAATCCGCGTTGCCGCGATAGGTGCGAAGCACGAAATCCAGCTGCTCGCGAACCTCAAGCACGCGCTCTGCCCCACCCTGCTCAAGGGCGGCGTCGAGGAGCATGCCGGAATAGGTCGCGACCTCTTCTTTTGCGAGCAGTCGATTATTTGGCATTGAAGCTACCTGCCTCTGCGACATAGCGCTCGATCATCTTGCGATGCTCGTCATCGGTCAAGTCGTTGCCGATGAGCTTGGCCGCGACGTTGATCGAGAGGTCGGCGACAGAACCCTGAAGGTCGGCGATAGCGGCCTTCTTCTCTGCCTCGATGGCCGCGTGGGCCTTCTCAATCATGCCGGCGGCTTCTGCCTGCGCCTTGGCGGTGATGTCGGCCTTCACATCTTCGCCGGCCTTCTTGGCGTCGGCGACGATCTTGGAAGCCTGAACCTTGGCCTCAGCGAGCTGCTGCTGGTACTCAGCAAGCACGCGCTCGCTTTCCTGGCGCGCTTCTTCAGCGTTCTTGAGGTCGTCGCGAATGGTGTTCGCGCGCTTCTCAAGCATCTTGTCGAAGACGGGCCAGCCAAACTTGGCCAGGACGATCCACAGAATAATGAAGGCGACGAGCATGGGGATGAATTCGCTCATCTCAGGCAGAATGGCTTCGATGCCACCTTCCTGGGAAGCGAACGCATACGTCGGGCACGACAGAGCGAGAGCACCCGCGGACAGAGCCACGGCGCTGAGCTTGCCAGCTGCCTTGTTGAAATGCTTCAACTCGTTTGCCTCCTGTTCTTTCTTAGTAATCATGCAGTAATCGAGCGTGATTAGCCGATGAAGAACAGAACCAAGCCGAGCAGAGCCAGCGCCTCAGACATAGCAGCGCCGATGAAGAAGTAGCCCATGAGCGTACCCTTCATCTCAGGCTGGCGGGCAGCAGCGGTGCAAAGGCCATAGGTGGCGATGCCGATGCCGATGCCGGGGCCGATGGCGGCCAGGCCGTAGCCGACGACCTTCAGTGCGGCGAGCGCGAGCGTGATTTCCACAGTTTCCTCCTTTGTCGTGCCCCTCACTTCTCAAGTCGCGTCGGGGCAAGATCCAATATTGCTCAGCTGAGGGGTGCAGCTGCAACACCATAGTTATGCGTGTGCGCCACGCAGGGCGGGCGGTTTAACGACGCGGCGGTCGATGCCAAACGATTCGGGCTTAGTGCGCGTGCACCGCGGTGGACACGTAGGAAGCCGACAGAATCGCGAAAACGAACGCCTGGATGAAAGCAACCAAGCACTCGAGGGCATACATAACAACGAGCAGGGCGAACCATGCAATCGAAGGCAGGCCGGCGATGAGGTCCATGGAACCGGAGAACAGCGCGGTCTGGATGAAGCAGGTGGTGGCGATGCTGAAGATGGCGAGCATCATATGGCCAGCGAGCATGTTGCCGTAAAGTCGGACGGCAAGGGTAAGCACGCGAATGACCATCGAGAAGAGCTCGAGGAACCAGATGACCGGCTTCATGGGGCCAGGAACGCCCGACGGGCAGAGGTTCTTGAAGTACTGGAAGAAGCCGAAGGTCTTCATGCCATAGAAGTTGAAGTACACGAACGAAATGACTGCGAGAGCCCAGGTGCACGAAATGGCGCCGGTGGACGTCTTGAAGCCAGGAACGAGGCCCAAGATGTTGCAGACGAGGATGAAGAAGAAGATCGTTGCGAGGAACGGCACATGCTTCTTGAAGCCTTCGCCAATAACGTCTTCAGCGATAGAGCTGTTCACGAAGTCGTAACCAAACTCAACCGTATTCACGAATTTGTTGGTGGGGACCAACGAAATCTTCTTAGCGGCAACGAGCACGACGGCGAACGTCACGGCCAGAGCGATGAACAGCCACACAATGTACTGCGTGACGCCCCAGGGGCCGATGTAGAACACGACCTGGGGATCGAACTGGGCCGAGAGCCCTTGTGCTTCCTCGACGAAGTTACCGAGAGCGGTTGCAAGACCCTCCATAGCTTTCCTTCCTTACTAATTTCACTTAAACGCGCTTGCGCTTGGCGAGCACGTTCTTGTACACGACGAACGCGATGGTGCAGCCCAGAAACACGATGCCTTCGGCCACGACGAAACCCACGAGCCCGTCGCGTGCAAGCATCGCGCAGGCGATAAGCCCCGCGACAAGTATGACGAGAGAAATTGCAACGCCCGCAAGGCCGTACAGGCCAATAGTGAGGGCGTGCGTGGAAGTAGAACGGCGCGATAACCTCAAAGACAGGAACAATGGCAGAAACCCTAAGATACCGGTCACAATTCCCAATGCGATGAGCATATTGCGGTGCTCACTCTCCTACTTCTCGTCGTGTTATTTGCCTCTATTCCGTGGCAAACAAGCGTTACCTTAACAAAGAACTACGCATATGAATGCATGAAGCGTTTAAAAGTTGAAAAAAACTCGTAAGCGGCACGTAAACAACACCCATGCCGGTGAATAACGTGCGTTATTCCGAGTATTCAACGCAACGAATGAGGATATCAGTTTCGCCGAGCAGCTCTTCAGAGAGTTTGTCGGGATACGCGGTGGCGAACACAATCTCCTTAATGCCGGCATTGATGAGCATCTTCGCGCACACCGAACACGGCTCGGTGGTGATGTAGATCGACGAGCCCTCAATGTCGATGCCGTAGCGCGCGGCTTGGATGATCGCGTTCTGCTCGGCATGCAGGCCTCGACAAATCTCGTGGCGCTGTCCACTGGGCACGCCGAGCTGCTCGCGCAAACATCCCGTTTCTTCGCAATGCCGCAAACCCGAAGGCACGCCATTGTAGCCCGTGGCCAGAATGCGACGGTCCTTCACGATAATAGCCCCTACCGCACGACGCAGGCACGTCGAACGCTTCGAAACCTCGAAGGCGAGCTTCAAGAAATATTCGTCCCAGCTGGGTCGTTGCGTATCGCGCATGAAGAATTTCCTTACCTAAATCGTGCCGAAGATGCGATCGCCGGCATCGCCAAGGCCGGGAACGATATATGCGGCATCGTTGAGGCCTTCATCGAGCGCGCAGGCCCAAATATGCACGTCGGGCTCGGCGGCGTTCACGGCAGCCACGCCTTCAGGGGCGGCGACCATCACGAGCAGGCGAATGTCTTTCACGCCCGCCTCTCGAAGGTATTTGATGGCGGCCAGAGCGCTTCCGCCCGTAGCCAACATGGGATCGATCACGAGCGCCATGCGGTTCTCGATGCTCTGAGGCATTTTCGCGTAATAGGAATGGGGCTCGTGGGTCTCTTCGTCTCGCTCCATGCCGAGCACGCCCACAGCGGCCGACGGAACAACCGAAAGCACGCCCTCGAGCATGCCCATGCCTGCACGAAGAATGGGAACCACGGCCAAGGCGTCGTCTTTGAGTCGCACGCCCTCGGTTTCGCAAATGGGGGTTTTCACCTGCACCTGCGTCGTGGGCAAATCGCGCGTCGCCTCATAGGCCTCAAGCGCCGCGAGCTCGTGGACAAGCTTGCGGAAGTGCGCGGGGGCGGTGCTTTCGTCGCGCAAAATCGTCATCTTATGGCCGACCAGCGGATGGTCGAGCACGGTAAGGCAATTCTCGTCGTACGTAACGTTGGCCATGGGCTCATCCTCTCTGAATAGAAACGAATTCATGATACTGCAATGCCACGCGGCACACAAAAAACTCGCCGGCCAAGCGGAATGCTAAGCCGGCGAGCTTCTCTTCGCTGCTTTTCATGCGAGCAGCGCGCAGACGTGGTTACAGCTCGGGATACAGGGGGTGCTTGGCGATAATGGCCTTCACGCCGTCTTTGATTTCGGCGAGCTTCGCTTCATCGCCATTCGCGAACACGGTCGCGGCGATGAGCTTGCCCACCATGTTGAAGTCTTCGGCATCGAGGCCGCGCGTGGTGGCCGCCGCCGTGCCCACGCGAATGCCGCTCGCCACAAACGGGCTGCGGGGCTCGTTGGGAATGGTGTTCTTGTTCACGGTAAGGCCGACGCTTTCGAGCAGCTTTTC
>CAKUEV010000145.1 GCA_934646845.1 uncultured Slackia sp. | reverse complement strand
GTCAAGATTCTTTTCGATGATATTCGTGCCGGTCTGAGTAGAATACAGCGAGCTGGCGATCATGTCAGAAACGCCGGTGCCCTTGCCAGAGTGCAGCAGGACGAACACGATAAGGCCAACACCAGATACGGCCCAGACGATAAGAACCAAAATAAGCAACGGATTCACGTTGACGTTCTCCTTTATAGGGGTCAGAAAATTGCAACCTGAATATTTTAGCTAGCCATACACTATTTCGCAAGATAGTCGTGCAAAAACAGCATAGCCTGCCGATAACCTTCAATACCCTGCCCCATTATCGTCTTGAGCGCAGCCTGACGCACGAAGGAAACCTGGCGGAAATCCTCGCGCTTCGTCACATCGGAAATATGCACCTCGACATACGGAATGCCGACCGCCTTTAGCGCGTCAAGCAAAGCGACCGAGGTATGCGTATAGGCCGCAGGGTTAATGACAATGGCGTCGGTCTTTCCAAATGCTTCCTGAATGCGATCGACGAGCGCGCCTTCGTGGTTGCTCTGGAAGAGTTCGACATCATCGCCCAGCTCGGCCGCGGTATCGCGCACAAGCTGGCACAGCGTCTTAAAGTCTTGCTTTCCGTAGATATCGGGCTCGCGAACGCCAAGCATGTTGATGTTCGGCCCGTTCATCACAAGAAATCTCATAGTTCTTCCTTTGCTGTTTGATCTGTCGCTCCAGTAGGTTTGCTCAGCGGTTAGATTACTTCTGCAGTTTCTCCAAAGCGCGGCCAACGACAATCATCGGATCGGCATCGTTGGAAACCACGATATCGCCCCAGGCGTCATATTTCGGGCCGCGGTCTCGCGCAAGAGCGGGGATGCCCTTCGTGATAGACATGGGGCGACCGTCGGACACAAGCAGCTCGAGCGGGCGCTTCAAGAGCAAAATAATGCCGTTCTGGTGCAGCAAATCGTAATTGCGCGCCTTGGTAACAACGCCGCCGCCGCACGCGATAACGAGGCCGCTACGTTTGCACACATCGCCCGTGACCTGCGTCTCGATGGCGCGAAACGCCTCTTCGCCGTCTTCTGCGAAAATATCTGCGATAGACTTGCCGGCCGCCGCAGGAATGAGGTTATCGATATCGATGAATTCGCGGCCGAGTTGTTTGGCGAGCAGCGAGCCGATGGTGCTCTTGCCGCCCGAAGGCATGCCGATAATCACGATATTGCCCTCTTCAAAGGTTATTTTCTCGACAATATCGCTCACGACGGCATTATCGATCTGCTTATGCTGCCAAAGCTCGCTTGCGGCCTTCGCTTGGGCAACGAGCATCGGCAGACCGCTGATATGAGGAACGCCAAGTTTTTCGGCTTGAAGCATAAGGCCCGTTCGGGCGGGGTTGTACACCACGTCAATCACGCCGAACAAACCGTCGGCGCGGCCCTCGCGCAGCTCGCCCGTGCGGGCAAAGGGTTCAAGGTCGATAGGCGCATCGGGGCAGTTGGGGAACATGCCCACAGGCGTGGTGTTCACGATGAAGCGAGCATCATAGTGCTGCGCGATGTTTTCGTAGTTGTTCTCGCCCGTACGCGACACCATCACGACCTCGGACGCGCCGCGATCGGTAAGCACGGCATGCACGGTTTTCGCCGCGCCGCCCGTGCCGAGCACAACAACCTTTCGGTCGGTCACATTCATGTGGCCCACGTTGAGCAGATGCGAGAATCCGTAGTAGTCGGTATTGTCGCCAAGCAACGTGCCGTCTTCGCGGCGAACGACGGTGTTCACGTTTCCGATTTTCTTGGCAGCATCGGTGAGTTTGTCGCAGAGGCCCATGACGGTTTCTTTATAGGGCATCGTCACATTCAGACCCGCGAAATCACCCTCACGAATGAAGGCGGCAACGTCGTCGGGTTCGACTTCATGCAAACGATATTCATAATCGCTCAGCATCGCGTGAATGCGCGGCGAGTAGCTGTGGCCGAGCTTTCGACCGAGCAATCCATATACCGGTTTCGTTTGAGAGGCAGCCATACGTACTCCTTATTTTTGCGCCATACCAGGCGCGAACTTTCAAGACGATCGGCGGCGAGACGCATCGCCACGCGCCCGCGCGGGAGCCGAGTGAATCCGCGCGGGCGTCAAAACGCGTATCGGCCCAGCCTTATAGCAAGAATCGCATCGTTCATTTACGCCGACACCTCCGCATAGCTGCCGAGATATGCAAGCGAATCGCAGAGCGGGGCAATTTGCGCAACAACTTCGGCAAACGCCGCATCGTTCGGCGTGCATTCGATATCGACATAGAACATGAACTCGAACTCGCTGCCGGGAATAGGACGGCTTTCGAGCTTAACCATGTTCACGCCGAGCGCCGCAATGCGGGAAAGCACGCGGAAAAGCGCACCCGCCTCATGCGGGGTGATGAGCAAAAGCGAGCTGCGCTCAGGCGCGCCTACAAGCTGGGGGCGCTTCGCTACGCAGATGAAGCGCGTGAAGTTATCACTTTCGTCCTGAATGGCATGCTCGAGCACGTTGAGGCCATACAGCTCGGCGCAGGCAGACGAAGAAATCGCAGCCACATCGTCGCGCTCGCTGTTCGCAACCATGCTTGCAGCCATCGCCGTATTGCGACATGCGGTCGAGGTTACCTCGTTGGGCATTTGCGCGATGAAATCGGTGCACTGGCGCAACGCCTGCTCATGGGAGAAGACCTCGGCGATGTCAGGAATTCCAACACCGGGCTTCGCCAGCAAATCGTGATTGATGCGCAACGTAATGGCGCGCGCGATGTATAAACCGCGTTTGTACAGGAGGTCATACACGCGATCGACCGTGCCCGCCGTTGAATTCTCAAGCGGCAGAATGCCATATGCCACGCATTCGCTTTCCACCGCATCGGCCACGGCGTCGAACGTAGGCACGAAAGCAATATCGGGGCTATCGAAAAGCTCGCAGCATGCAATGTGCTGGTAAGCGCCCTCAACACCCTGAACAGCCACGCGCGCGCCTGCAGGAAGTTCGGCGAAGGCGGAAATCTCGGCGGGCACCGCGCTTTCAGAACCATCATCGAGCAGCGAATGCTGGTATGCGCGGCTCATTTCCATCATCATGCTGAACAGGGGCGGAATGAATTTCTTGAGCTCATCGCTCGCAAGTTCGGTCGCCTTGTCGATTTTGGCCGCTTCGCGCTCTTTGTCGAGCACAGCCTTGCCCGTTGCTCGCTTGTACGCGGCAACATCGGCGGCAATATGCATACGACGCTCGAACAAATCGATGATTTGGGCATCTATTTCGTCGATACGCGCGCGCGAAACGGCGAGGTCAACAACGGGCGTCGTTTTCGATTCTGGCGAGATCATGAATCCATCCTCGATTCCAAAAGCAAATCGTACAGGGCAAGTGCGACCGCCGCCTCAACGACGGGCACGGCGCGCACAACGACGCAGGGGTCATGGCGACCATGCACGGACAATTCTTCGTTTGCGCCAGCCTGCATATCGACGCTGTGCTGGGCGCACGAAATAGACGGCGTAGGTTTGAACGCGCAACGCACGACCACGGGCTCGCCGGTCGTAATGCCGCCGTTCGCGCCGCCCGCGTTATTTGATTCAAACACGACATGGCCGTTCTGCATGCGCATGCCGTCGTTATTCTCGCTGCCGCGCACGTCGGCAACGTCGAAGCCGCGGCCGAATTCGACGCCTTTCACGGCAGGAATGCCGAAGAGTATACGGGCGACGGCATTTTCGACGCCATCGAACATCGGCTCGCCAACACCAGCAGGCATGCCGACAGCCGCGCATTCGACGATTCCGCCAACGCTATCGCCAGTCTCGCGCGCTTCGGCGATAGCGGCAATCATGCGCTCGCCTTGAGCGTCGTCGAGAACGGGGAACGTTTTGGCATGCGCCACATGAACATCGGCAGACGTGAGACCATGAAGCGCGAACGCATCATCGGCGATGCCGGCAATGCGCGCGATATGCGCGCCGACCTCGATGCCCTCCTCACGCAGCAGCTGAATCGCGATGCCGCCCGCAATGCACAGCGGCGCGGTGAGTCTTCCAGAGAAATGGCCGCCACCCGAAACGTCTTGGGCACCGCGGAATTTCACGTTGGCAACGTAATCGGCATGACCCGGACGAGGCACGCGACGAAGTTCGTCATAATCGGAGCTTTTCGTATTGGTGTTGCGGATAAGGGCCGCAAGAGGCGCGCCACACGTGACGCCATTGACCAAGCCGCCCAAAAACTCGGGAAGATCAGCCTCTTTGCGTGGAGTCGACCATGGCATGCCACCTGGCGCACGACGTGAAAGAAACGCCTGAAGCTCGTCAAGATCAATCTTCTTTCCAGCAGGAATGCCCTCGACCACGCAGCCGATTCCGGCGGAATGGCTTTGTCCGAAGATGGATACGCTGATATTTTTTCCAATGCGCGAAGCCATGCGCCCCGCCTTCCTATCGTATTGCCATTTGGCACATTGTTCCACTTGGACCTGTTAAACGCTCGTAGCGTATTACAGGTTTGGGGCGCTATGCGCATGCATCATGCACGAACGCGCAGAAATCGTCGAGTTCCATAGTTTCAATGCGAGCCGCGCCGATTTCGCTTGCCACGACGACGTTCATCGAAGAACCGTGGCGCTTCTTGTCGGCAAGCGCAGCCTCATAAATTGCCTGCGCAGGTTCGTCGGTTTCGGCAAGAAGCCCCCACGCGCGCACGGTCGACTCAATTTTTGCAGCATCGATGGCAGGAAGCCACCCGCGCGCAACGCTCGCCTTCGCAACGAGCACCATGCCGCACGCGACGGCGAAACCGTGCGTTACGGTGAAATTCGACAGCTTCTCGATCGCATGCCCCAAGGTATGCCCGTAGTTGAGAAGCTGTCGCGCGCCCGCTTCCTTTTCATCGGCAACAACCACGTCGCGTTTCAGCTCGACGCAGCGGGTAATAACTTCGGCCAATCGAATATCGCCCGCAGAGCACGCTTCGAGCTGCGCGAACAATTCCCTATCGAAAATGACGCCATACTTCAAAACCTCGCCGCATCCATCAATGAAGAAATGCTCGGGGAGCGTGGCAAGAAGCGAGGTGTCGATGAGCGCGGCGTCGGGCTGAAAGAACGCGCCGACGAGGTTTTTGCCCTCAGGCAAATCGACGGCCGTTTTGCCGCCGACCGATGAATCGACGCACGCCAAAAGCGAGGTGGGAACCTGTACGCATCGAATGCCACGCATATACGT